>NZ_JAMXOT010000128.1 GCF_024220515.1 Oscillatoria sp. HE19RPO | reverse complement strand
CTTTATTCATAGAGTTTTACCTTAAGCAAGCCGATTTACTATTTTAGACATTATAGAATGGCCCATCATTAAATGGTGCACACCCGATGATTGCCTTTTTGTCAAGTACATTTTATACCAAATTAGATGAGCTTACCCTGAGATTAGGAGGGTTGTAATGGCTCGATTTCAGCTATTTGATGGGGTTAAACTCACTGAAGCAATTCCCTTAACCGATGGGGGAGTGGCGCAGGTAGAAACCGTTGGCACAATTGTGGAAGTTTTAGGAGAGGGAAAGGCTTATATTGTCGAATTGTTTGGGGGTTGGGTTAAGTACGATGAAAAGGGTAATTTTGTGTCAGCGGCTCAGGATGAAGCTGATTCGTTTATGGAGACAATCGGGGTGGAAACTGTTTATCCTCATCAATTCGTTTTAACAATTCCTGCTCGTGAAACGATGGGAGGGAGAGGTTGCTGAAATTAGAACATATTATGGAGATGGAAGTGCGGGAGTTGATGAGTTTTATAGATGAAAAATAGCCTGATGCTGCTGTAATGGAAAAAAAGAGTTAGTAAAAAACCTCGAATTGGTAAATTAATTATGACCCAGCTAAATATTTCGCTACCTGAATCTATTCAATTTTTTATTGAGCAACAAGTGGCTCAAGGAAACTATGGTACAGTTAATGACTATATCCTGCATTTAATTCTTCAAGAACAAGCAAAGATTGCGCGAGTCGAACCCCTATTATTGGAAGGATTGGATAGTGGTGAATTTATGGAAGTAACAGATGAGTGGTGGGAGACAAAACGCTCTCAATTGGTGCAAAAAATTCAGGACACGCAAGCAAGAATGACGAAGAAGATTTTTATCACCCCAAAAGCAAGTCAGGATATAGATATAATTTTTCTTACATTACCCAAAACAACTCGGATGCAGCATTGCGGTTTTTTGACGCAGTACGTCAGACATTAGCTAGATTAGGTCAAATGTCGGGTATGGGTCGTCTTTATCCAGTGAATAATCCCCGTTTGGAAGGTTTGCGGAAATGGTCTGTGAAGGGATTTGACAACTATTTAATTTTTTATCTAACGTTTGAGGACTATATTGAAATTGTGCGAATTCTTCACGCTGTACGAGATATTGAGACAATTTTAGACCAAGACGAAGGGGAATAAATATGACATTTACACGAGGAGTTATGGTCAAATTGAACAGGATGAAGCATTTTATGAGTCGCCACAGGTTACAATGGAGAGGTTGCTGAAGTTATAACATATTATGGAGATGGAAGTGCGTGAGTTGATGAGTTTTATAGATAAAAAATGAAAGTTAGAGAAGTTATTAAAATGTTAGAATATGATGGTTGGTATTTAGCCAGAACAAAGGGCAGTCATCGTCAATTTAAACACCCAGAAAAAGCGGGAACTGTTACAGTCTCAGGTAATTTAGGGGTTGATATGCCAATTGGTACGCTAAAAAATGTTTTGCGGCAAGCTCAACTAGAAGAGGAGGAAGAGTAATGCGTTATGCGGTTGTAATTGAAAAAGGTGAAACTAGCTACGGCGCTTATGTTCCCGATTTACCTGGATGTGTAGCTGTAGCTGAAAGTTTAGCAGAGGTAAGGAGTTTAATTAAAGAGGCGATCGCATTTCATCTAGAAGGTCTACAAGAGGATGGTTTTACTATTCCTGAACCTGTTTCTATTTGTGAATATGTGGAAGCTTGATCAACGCGCGTGGGGTGAAAGACGGCACTCTAGCTTATCTGGGTAAAAGGCGATCGCAATCAACGGTTTCTCTTTAAAACGGATTTAGCCGCGAGTCAAGTTGAGATTTCTGACGATGCGTTTATTCTTAAAGGAGAAGAGGCAGAAGCCTACCTGCAACGGATTACTGATCCGCCAAAATTGAGCCGGTTGACCGTTTCAGACTTTCGGCAGCGATTTCTTCCGGAGAAAAGGGGGCGTTTGAGATTGCAGACATGGATTACGGCGATCGCACCAGAGTACAGTAGCCTTATTTTATCTGGACTTGGGCCATTCCTACGGTTTGATATGTTTTTGTAAGAATTCCCCTAATGCTTCCTTACTCATTTTGTCTTCCACCACATCCAGAACCATCTGGTATGTCGCATCTGCTGACAAGTCGAGGCGGTATCCGTTGATTCTGAGGAACGTCAACATTACCGCTAAGGCAGTGCGTTTGTTGCCATCGACAAAGGGATGATTCTTTGCCAGATGGTAAAGGTACGCGGCTGCTTGTTCTGGTAGGGTAGGATGCAGAAACTGTCCGCCAAAGGTAGCTTGAGGTTGAGCTAGTGCGGAGTCGAGTAACCCTTCGTCTCTGATCCCAGAAGTGCCGCCAAATTTGTGTAGTTGACGGTTGTGGATATCCAGAACTTCGGACATTTCAATAAATCTAGGAGTCTGCAAGGCGACGGAAAACCTCCTCCCATTCTTGTTCGACGGCTAAATAAGCCTCCCAGACTTCTTCTTTGGAGGCATAGGTAAATAAGGGTTGGTCTGCCGATCGCCCTTGTTCGTTGGAGTTACTATTTTCTGGAGTGGATTCGGTGCGATCGCCTCCTTCCTCCCTATGCTCCTCAATCATTTCTGTGAATTCTACAGGTTTTGTTGCAGCTTTTGCAAACACCGGATTCCCATCATGCTTACTAATCCTAGCCACTTCTTGACTAAATTTTGCTAAGACGCCAAACAGGATATTTTTCCATTCTCCCCCTCTTCCAATTTGATGTACTGTATATTTTGCACAGCCTGGATTGTCAAAACATACTTCAGTTTTATCTAAAAAATGAGTTTTCAAATCGGGCAATTCTTGCTTAACCCTAGATGGAAAATCCAGGAGCAAGGTGATAAACTTTTGTTGTTCTGCTCCAGTCAGACTTCTTGAAAACTCTACAGTATGGGTATGGGTTTGAACTGAACCATCCTTGGAACCTTTATTAGGACGCCGTTTTAAATCAGTTAAGGTGTATTTAGGTCTCATTGTTCCTTTCACCTATCCTATAGGTTTGAACTCAGCAACTTGATTTAAAAAATCGAAAGCCGCACTAGAAAACCAGATTCGTTCCGCTCTAAATTGCCCCTGAACTAGGGGTTCTATTCGAGCCTCTTTTCTATCAAAGAGATATTTTAATTCTACCACAGGTAAGGATATTTCTATGACGGTATATTCTAAGGTTTCAGCATGGGGGGCTAAACTGGCAAAGAACCAGGCAACATCTAAATCCAACGCTGTATAGAGTCCTGGCCCTAATTGGACTGGGTTAACTTGTAAGTTCAGCAGGCGCTCAGAATTTAAGCCGTTATTGAGAATATCCAAGGCACTATAAACATCTGTTCCATGATAGAGGGTTATAGTCGTCACAGTTTCTCAGCTAACTCCAGTAAATATTTAAACGAACACAGCAGCAGGATTATAGTTGATTTTTAGAGAAATCCCTTGGCGAGGAACATTCCAGAGAAATCCCCCTGGTTGGTGTTCAAGTCTTGCTTAGGGAGGTTTGGTTAATCTGATAAAGATAACGACTGAAGTCGTTACTACAAACAGGAAGAAGATTAGCCCGCCTGCGCGGGCTTTGGCGGGCTATGTTTCTACACCTTAGCCACTTGAAGAAAAACGAATTTTCAGATAGTCATCTTCCATTTTTGCGCCGGAAGGTTGTAAGGCGGCCAAGGCTTGGGGTAGCACCAAATTCCGGCGATGATTACCTATGGTAATATTCAACTCATCGGCGCTTTTACTGAGTTGAATTTGGTCTTTGGGAATCCCTGGCAAATACAGTTCTAAACTGTATTCATTCTGGTTTTGCACCACGCGGACGGTGGTTTCTTTGTAGTAAACCTGGCTGGGGTCTTCATCTTTGCCGTACAGGGTTTCTTTGAGGCGATCGAGCGCTTCTAAGCCGCACATTTCCTCAGAATAAAGGGGAACCTCTTTTACGGGTAAGGGATGGAAATTTTCGTGAATTTCCTTTCGGTACTCGGTTTGATTTTCTTTCCAGCGTTGGAAGAATGGGTCAGTGACTGTTTCGGGAATAATCCGGTTGGCGACAATCAAATCCGTGGCTACGTTATATAAGCTCAAATAGGCATGAGCACGCAGAGATTCTTTAATCACCATTTTTTCGGGGTTGGTGACTAAGCGGACGGAGGTTTGGGTATTATCAGTTAATACCTTTTCTAATGCCTCAATTTGTTCATAAAACTCATAAGGCGCATCCATCACTTCTTTATCCGGGAGGGAAAATCCGGCGATCGGGCGGAAGATGGGTTCGACGAAGGGTCGCAGCGCTACGGATATGCCTTGGAAGGGTTTATAAAATCGTCTCATGTACCAGCCACCGACTTCAGGTAAGCTGAGTAAGCGCAGGGCGGTTCCCGTGGGTGCAGAGTCAATAATGAGGACATCGTAGAAGCCTTCGTCATAATGCCGTTTCATCCGCACAAGACCGAAGATTTCATCCATTCCGGGTAAAATGGCGAGTTCTTCGGCTTGAATCCCTTCGAGTCCTCTGGCTTGCAAAACTTGGGTAATATAGCGTTTGACGGACCCCCAGTTGGCTTCTAATTCGATGAGTGCATCAAGTTCTGCACCCCACAGGTTCTCTCGAACTAGGCGCGGTTCATGACCTAATTCCATGTCAAAGCTATCGGCCAAGGAATGCGCTGGGTCGGTACTCAATACTAAGGTTTTATAGCCTAATTCGGCACATTGTAATCCGGTGGCAGCGGCAACGGATGTTTTACCCACGCCGCCTTTGCCGGTCATTAAAATTAATCGCATGGATCTTTCTACCCCTGCCTGAGAATTGTTAACATCTCTTTACTTTAACGGTTTTTTCCCGAAACCTGTGGTTTGAAGTGCTGTTTGAGGACATCGAGGCGGGAGATATCCCAGTAATCGATATGGGAGATGATTTTTCCCTCGGGGTTGAGTTGTAATTCACTGCGTCCAGGAATGGCAATCCGGGGTTGCCAGAGGAGGGGGGTGGTCCAATTCAGGGTCCAGCGGGTTTCGATGGTGTCGTCCTCGATGCGGCGAATGTCGTGTAAGTCCATTTTGATTTGTTTAAACCAGGTGGACATGAAGCCAATCATCTGCCGATAGCGATCGCACCCGCGAAATTCGGTCATCGGGTCTTTGAAATAAACCGTTTCGCTATAAAGGCTATAGGTCTGATTTTCGGGAAACTGTTGATAGTCTTGTTTGAGAATTTCAATAATGTCCATAAAGCCCAGAGAATTGCAGCAATTTTTAAGAGTACAGGACTTACCCAATTTTTAACATTAAATGCTAAATGTAGAGGCGATTCGCGAATCGCCTCTACATTTAGCATTTACGCATAAACCCAGGATGTTGTAGGGTTGATTCGCGAATCAACCCTACATTTAGGGTTTGACTGGAGCAATAATAAACCCCCAGCAATTGCCAGGGGTTTATGGAAAAGGTGATTCAATTGAAGGATTAAGAAAGAAGTTTCACCCCTTCAATTTCTAACCTTTATGCAAACCATTCTTCGACGGCTTCTTCCTTGGTGTTGGTCCGACGAGCAGGGGTGACCCGATTGAAGTTCATGTGAATCTCGCGGGTTTGTTCTCCGTCGGAGGCGACTGCGACGATCGGGTAGTCGATGATGCCATCTTGGAAGGACATCTGGAAGCGGAAGGTCCCATCTGCATTCAGTTTGATGGGGCGTCCGCCAATGGTGACGGTGGCATCGGGTTCGGTGGCACCGTAGACGATCAATTCGGCATCAGCAACCAGCCAGAATTTGCGAGGACGATTCGGGGGTGC
Source organism: Oscillatoria sp. HE19RPO (assembly GCF_024220515.1). Classification (GTDB taxonomy): domain Bacteria; phylum Cyanobacteriota; class Cyanobacteriia; order Cyanobacteriales; family Laspinemataceae; genus Laspinema. The sequence goes on along the minus strand of NZ_JAMXOT010000128.1, from coordinate 16,156 downwards.
GGAGGCGAATCCTGCACCGGACATATTCATGCCGACTCCGGACATATTCATGCCGATACCGGAAGCGGTCGGAACGGCCCACATTCCCACACCGGAGGGGAAGACGTAGGAACTGAGGGACTGTTCGGGGGCCATCGAACCGGGAACGTGCTGCATGGACCCGAACAGGGAACCGGCAACGCGCTGAGATTCGGCAGTTTCGGTCATGCCAAAGATTTCGTCGTAAATGGCGTTGGGGCTGGTTGCGACTGGGGCTTTCTTGCTGGGGGGTACCAGTTGCATGAAGGTTTTGCCGCGCAGCTCTTCTTCCCATTCGATGGTGAGGAAGTGGTCTTCAATCCAGTCGGAGGGATAAACCGGGGGAATGTGGACGAGGGCGGAACGGGAGAGGACTAACCAACGGCCATCAGCACAACGGTAGCCGATATCTACGACGTAATCGCGATCGCTGACAGGAATCGGTAAGTACCATTCCCGTGCGAGTTCGTCGCAAGGATATTCCTGAATGCTGTGGGGGCTTTGGTTTTCGATATTGATGTCGGTGACATCGTATAGGCGCAGGGCTAGTTGTTGGCCCCCTTGACGGCGCATTTCTTCTTTGTTGGTGTTGGGAATATCCCAGTAGCTATAGGCCCATTGGGGATCGCGAGGTAACAGCATGATGCGGCTTTCACCGTAACCACCCGGTAAATCGCCGAGTCCTTCATCGACTGAGGCGAGAGTTCCACCTGTGCGATCTTCTTGACCCAGTTCAAATTTTGCTGCTTCCACTTCTTCCTGTGCCTCCAATGTACGAGTTTGTTCTACGGAAATCTTGGTGCGTTGTTTTTCTTGAATGGATGCCAGAAGTTGAGATTTTCTCATCCGGCTATAACGAGAGATTCCACATTCACTTGCAACTCGGCGGAGTTGCCGTAAAGTCATCTCTTCTAATGGGGGTCGTTCTTTTGCCATTGTTCTCTTGGCCTCCTAAATTTCGGCTATACGGCAGGTGGATTGCTTCCAATTTCAAAATTTCTCGTTGTGGTTAAATTGGTTCGAGAAATTTAGTTCGGAATGTTAGTTAGCCTTGCCTGTAGATGAGCGATCGCGATCCTCCTTCCCTATCATTAAGTTTTTATGGAGGGACGAATCCCTAGTTAATTAAGTGAATGGAATTTGCAGGCCGGATCATAAAACGGTTGCCTTACGATTTGCCCAGTTCATAAAAATTAGCTGCGGCTCGATCGCCGATCGCGTTTTTATTTGCCCCTGCACATTCGGTCCTGCTAGACGGTCTTGAGATTTGGATTTCCCCTGTGTTTTCTTCCACCCATCTCAATCAGAGGTCCTGATTTGGAGTGGGTGGGTGAAATCAACCGGGATGAGTCCATTTCCCTCGATTGTTCCTCGCTTAATGCGGGGATTTGCAGTTACCCGAATGTGCCCGACCAATGTTTCCCGAAGTTGAGTGTCTTCATCCCAAATGGTGTTGACTCTCGATTGGGTCCCTGGGCTGTTGAGTACAGCTTTTTTTTGGGATCGTGGGGGATCGCTTGGTTATGTCTATGTTGCCGAAAAGATTTGATAGGGTCAAGGGGGTACGGCAGGTGTTTCTAGGCCAATCTCCGGGTTATTACGGATTTACAAGCAGTTCGGGGATCGTAATGTCATGAATTCTTGATATAACCTCGGGATCGGGGATCGAGTCCCAGGGGGGTAATGTCAGGATTTGATGACATTTGAGTGGCGATCGGTCTTAAGCCTTATGGAGTGGGAGATTTGGTCGTTGGTCGTTGGTCGTTGGTCATTGGTCGTTGGTCATTGGTCCTTGGTCCCTCGTTACAGGGATCTGCCCTGTAATGCCCTCTTGGAGGCTCTGCCTCCAGGTCCCAACCCGGTGCTTAAGTTACGGATTGAGCTTGTCATGGCTGTGCCATGACACGCGGGATAACGACTGAAGTCGGGACGTTGAACGGGGGAAGAGAACGACTGAAGTCGGGACGTTGAACATCGGGACGGGAACGACTGAAGTCGGGACGTTGAACAGGAATGCGGTTTTGGATGTTAACGAAGAAAAAAATAACCGATGGGGTGGGTCTCCATCGGTTTAAATCTAGACTGAATTAGGATTTAGGGTAGGATTATCCAGTCGCGAATCCGCCATTGACCGTCTTCGCGAACAAACTGATACTGAACTCGTAAATTGTCATCACGAGTGTTGCTGAGTTGTCCATTTTCAAATAACCGGGCGGTTTCACTCACCTGAGCTTCGATAGTGGCGCGGTTGGGGTCTGTGGGACTCATTTCAACGCCGGTTTCTTGAATAGTGTGGTCATATTCCCAATACCAATTTTCCTGACGGGCGGCTTCGGCGCGGCGTTGCCACAAGGAGAGGGCGGGGTCCATCAAGATTTCCGGTAATTGTTCCACCTGATGGGTGCTGCCGAGGGCGGAGGATTTGATGGTGAACCATTTTTGCAGGACGCCTTGGGCGATCGCCTCGTTGATAGGTCCCGTTGCGCCGAGTTCTGCCGGGGTGGGTTGGGTGGCGATCGGAATGGCGGATTGATCTAGCTGAATGCTCAGTTGTTCTCCCCGTAACGATGGCCCTCCTTGAAATAATCCAGCCACCCAGCGCAGGGAGTTAATCAGTAACCACAGCAGCAATAATCCCAGTAATCCACCGACGCCTAACAAAATCAACCGTTCTAGTTTGGGGTTTTTGCCTTTAGCGCCAGTACGTCCGACGCCACTGCGACGGGATGGCGGGGTTTCAATGGGCTCCAAACCTCGGACTCGGGCGGCGATGGGTAATTTGCTGCGATCGTCGCGTTTGCCATTTCCGGAGGCACTGCGGTCCTCACTGGGACGAGGGCGATCGCTAATTCTCCCTGCACTAGAAGTCTCTGCATTGGAACTGGTGCGAATCGCTGTGGGAAGGGTCGCTAGGGATACGGCAGAGGAAGACAAACTCGGATTTTTGCCCAGTGTCCCATTGCTAGACCCATTACTATCCAACCGCAAGGTAGTAAAGGCCGAGTCCCGTCTGGGGGAGGGTTGCGGTAATCCAATGGTGACCGGATTCGGTGGCGGTGGTACAACCATCCACTCGTTCACTTCATCGGCAGTTGTCTCGGGGAGGGCCTCTAAATACGCCTGCACCTGTTCATCGGCAAAATAATCTTTCAAGGATGCCTGTGCCGATGCCAAATCCCGGAAATGGGGAAAGACCTCGGATTGTAGCCACCGTTCCGCGTACAAGCACAATCCGGGCAGCAAATCCGGTGAATTCCGAGAATTTTCCCGAATAAAAGTCAGGGTTTCCTGTTCCTGAGTGAGTTCTAGGGATTGAGCCGCATCCTCCGTTTGTCCCAATAGCAGGGAACAGACGGATTGTTCTAGGTGGACATCCTGCCGTCGCCCTAAATGGGTCAACAGCATTTGACCTCGACGGATCAGGGCCGGTTGGCGGGCGGCAAATCCTCGCGCCACGAGGGCATAAACGGCGAGGTAGGTGGCAACAGCGGAGGGACGACGGGCTTCGGCTTCAAATAATTCTTGCTGTTCAGCGGCGGTGAGGTGGCTTCTGAGTTGTTGAATGAACCGTAAAAAATCATCTACGGATAACCCAGAGCGATCGTCTCCAGTGCCATCAATTCCGCCCCGTTCCTGCAACATATCTTGCAAGAGTTGCAACCCATGCTGACGCTCTTTGCTTCGGGTTTCGGGGAGGGCCAATAGTTCTAAAATCCGGTAGGGTCGGAGTTTGTAGAGGTCCGCTTGCATTTCTCCGCGCACTGCGGGAAAGAGTCCTTCGCGCAAGAGCATTTCTTGGCCGTTTTCTAGGGAGATGGCGGCATTTTCATATTTACCCCCCTGCCATTGTTCCCGACCGAGTTCTAAACAGGCCAGGGCTAAGGTGAGGATAATATCCGCCTCAACCAGTTTGGGGTCCCCAAACCGGCCATTTTTTAAACTAATGTTGCTACCGCTGAGGACTGGCAGTCCGAGTTTCAACACGAGTTCATATTCTCCAAGTTCTTGGAGAATCAGCAACGAACCGATGAAGCCTTCCGAGGGAACATCGATGCTTGGAGTATTGGGGTCGAGGTAGGAGTCAGTTGACTCTAGTCCCCCTCTTCCTGTGGACGAGTCAGCCCCAGCCGAGTCTAATTCAGAGGCTTTGGCAAGAAAGCTGGCATCATATTTTTGACGCTCCTCGGGATCGCTCAGAACGGTATAGGCTTCGTCAATGAGTTGTCTGCGAGCACTTGTGGCGACTTCAGAATATTCCCGCCTTGGGAGTTGCTCTTTGCGATCGCGATGGGCCTGCTTGAGCTGTTCAGCATAGCCAGGGGTTTCGACCCCAGGTACCTGAATTGGCAGGCCGAGAATCCGGTAATAATCGAGTGGCACTAGCACAATCTACTTCCCCTGCTTGATGAGCAACCAGACAAACCAATAGCAGCAAATATAAACGACTAAAAGAGTCCGATAATTATAGCCTTTAGTTTCTATGATAAAAGGTTTCAGAGTTATCTTATCTGGAGAATTGCGGCGTACTCCAAGGTTGAGCGAGGGTTCTGCCCGGGTGGGGAGGGTTTGCGTGGCTTGCCCGGTGTTGGCTTCTATTTAACAAGGTCCAGGGAGCTTCGTCAACATAGGGGCCAATTCTGTTGGGGTTTTCGGGGGCAGTTGTCCTAACCCCTATAAGCGATCGAACCTTTATGGTATGATGTTTGGCCTAGTGGCGATGCTGGTGGATTAATCCCTGATTGGGATAAAACAAGAGGGATTAAAATCAATTTAAAGCAAAAACCCGCACCCTCAAGGGTGGGGCTATACGGGCAAAGCCTGCCTACGCAGGCTAAAGCGAGAAAACCGACTTTTTACTACCGGATTTGGGGTTAAACCCACGCAATTCGCGTTTCTTCCGAGGTTTCGACCCTCGGGTTCCAAGCTACCAGGAGACTTTGATGATTCAGGAACGGACTTTACCAACATTTGACGTAAGCACCGTGCAACTGTCGAAAGAAGACGGTTTGATGTTGTACGAAGATATGGTTTTAGGGCGCTTCTTTGAGGACAAATGCGCCGAGATGTACTACCGAGGCCGAATGTTTGGTTTTGTCCACCTCTACAATGGACAGGAGGCGGTCTCAACCGGGGTGATCCGGGCGATGAGACGGGATTGGGATTATGTTTGTAGCACCTACCGGGATCACGTTCATGCTCTGAGTGCGGGGGTACCGGCTAGACAGGTGATGGCGGAGTTATTCGGCAAGGCAACGGGATGCAGCAAGGGCCGTGGGGGTTCTATGCACTTGTTCTCGGGAGAGCATAATTTGTTGGGCGGTTTTGCATTTGTGGCGGAAGGCATTCCGGTGGCCACTGGGGCCGCGTTTCAAAGCAAGTATCGTCGCGAAGCGATGGGAGATGAGAGTTCGGACAGTGTGTCGGCTTGTTTCTTTGGCGATGGGGCTTGTAATAATGGGCAGTTTTTTGAGTGTTTGAATATGGCGGCACTCTGGAAGTTGCCCATTATTTATGTGGTAGAAAATAATAAATGGGCGATCGGGATGGCCCACGAACGGGCTACTTCTGAACCGGAAATTTATAAGAAGGCGGCGGCGTTTGGGATGGCTGGCGTCGAAGTGGATGGGATGGATGTTTTGGCGGTTCGGACTGCGGCATTAGAAGCGGTGGAACGCGCCCGCGCTGGAGAGGGTCCTACTCTGATTGAAGCGATGACCTATCGGTTCCGGGGTCACTCTCTGGCGGACCCGGATGAACTTCGCAGCAAGGAAGAAAAGGAATTTTGGTTGTCTCGGGACCCGATTAAGCGCTTGAGTGCCTATCTGACGGAGAAAAATTTGGCAACGGCTGAGGAACTCAAGGAGATTGAGAATAAAATCCAAGCGATCGTGGATGAGTCGGTGCAGTTTGCGGAAAATAGTCCCGAACCGGACCCCTCGGAGTTATATCGCTATGTGTTTGCGGAAGATTAGGCGGTTGTAAGTTAATTTCGGCTATTTCTCAGAGGGGGTGCGAGAATGCGCCCCTTTTTTTGGCTTGGCTTTAGGGGCGATCGCCTCTCATCCCTAATCTGGGTATCAAAAGTCGTTTCAATTTCATCTCCGGTTCCCTCTCCTGTGTCTTTAGGGCTGTTTCATTCTAAAATTTTCCCGACACCGTAAGCTTTACAGCCCAAGGGTTTTCGGCCTGATTTCTTAAGTTGAAACTAAAAAATAGGAAACCACCCCGTCCCTTCGGGACACCCCTCCAAGGGAGGGGAATCAGCCCCAAAATTCCCCTCCCTTGGAGGGGTGCCCCGAAGGGGCGGGGTGGTAAATCCCCTCATGAGGAGGGGTCCACTGAGTTGCGCTCCTTTTAACAGATCTCTGAGTACCGTATTGTGTATCATCCGGAATCCGATACTCATGAGATCTGCAAAACCCTTTTAAAACAAAAAAGCTGCAACCTTTGCAGCATCAAGGTTACAGCTTTTTTAAACCCTAGGCTTGTGAGCGGGTTAGGGTCGCGTCTCAGTGAGGAAGGGAAAGAAAGAGGCTCAGTTTAACCCAACCGTTATCCCGATAGTTTTCCGCTTTTTTCAAGATAAAACTCCAGGAAAAAGGGTTAGAACAAGGCCAACCGTTTTATCAAAAAATTATTCAGTGTCAGTTAACTTTCCTAAGAAGTCTTGGGCTTTTTCAGCTAAACCCGGTCCAGGATTTTCATTTCGATATTCAGAAAGATTTTCTTCGTAGGCTTTCTCTTCTGTGTGGATATTTTTGGCTTCGGTTAGCATTTCTTCGTAGGCTTCTTCTCGGCTCTTTAACTGATTGTCCCGTTCGTTGTTATCGATTTTATATTCTTCTTTGACTAATCTGGAATCTAAGCCGGTTGCGGCTTGGCTGGGATGCGCGAAGGCAAAAGCACCGGAAACGCTGATGAAGGTGAAGGCACAGGCGATCGCCATCAGTCCCAAGCGGACTTGTTTTAAAGCGGATAAAATGCGTTGCATATCTAATGACCTCTTGATTGGGGAACTTGTAAAACGAGAATTGGGTTATATTTAGCATCCTAGGATACCGTTGCAGGCTCTTACATCTACCGCGAGATAGATTAAAGTCGGTCCTGGGTTGTCCAGGGTAGATAAGGTTAACGTTTGAGTGCGATCGCCTTTTTTCAAGTCACAGATTAAACTGCTCCATAAACCGCCGATCAATCCAATCTTTCCAAGTCCAAATTAACCGCAACGGTCCTAATCCAAATTTCCCTCGGGAGGCAACGGCTTTTCCAGTTCCGGTGCCAATTAAGGTTAAAAATTGCTGTTGGGGATGATAAGAAATTAAAGGTTTATCCTGTAAACTTCGACAGAGATTTTCAAATAAAGGTGTTCCCTGACGCACGGCAAAGACTCCCGCTTTGGGTCGCGGATTGTTGAGCAAGGTGGCAATATCTCCAGAAGCAAAGATGGTAGAATGAGAAATAGATTGTAACTGGTCATTAACTTGGATAAACCCGCGATTATCCGTGGATAGTCCCGAGGCGGATATCCAATCTGGTGCAGAGGCTTGAGTCACCCAAAATACTCGATCGCACTCGATTTGTAAACCAGATTCACAGTCTAGTTTTAGGCGTTCGGACGGCTGCTTTTCTAACCGAGTAACCGTTTGGTTCAGGTGCAGATGAATTCCCCTCTCCTGCATCAGTTGGGTTAAGGTTCGAGCAGCATAGGGACTGTGACTGGAGAGAATATGACTGCTACGATGAAAGAGATGATATTCTATATTTTTGCGGTATTTTGGAGATAATATTTTGTTGAGATGAGCTTGAATCGATAAGGTTAATTCGACCCCTCCAGCACCTCCTCCGACGGTTGCTAAACTGCGGGATTTTTCAGGGGACTGCATGATTTCTTCTCGGAATTGCTGCCAGGATTCTAATAATTTGGGGACGGGTTTAGCGGGAATGGCATAAGTGGCGGCACCGGGGACATTGAGGGTGGCAGGAGTGCTACCGATATCAATGGAGAGAACATCAAAGGGGATGGGGGGACGGTTGGCGCAGAGGACTTGGTTTTGCTGTAAATCTAGAGCAATGGCGCGATCGCAATAAAATTCGGCCTGCGCTAACTTTGCCAAGGGTTTCAAATCGATATGTGCTTCCTCAAAGGTATAAAACCCCGCCAAATAACCGGGTAACATTCCGGAATAGGGAGTCTGTAGCACATCGCTAATTAGGGTAATGCGAATTCCAGGCAGGGGAGACTTGGCAAACTCTCGCAAGGCGATCGCATGACTGTGACCCCCACCGATTAAAACAAGGTGTTTCATGATTCTGGGAGTAGTTGCAGGATTCGAGGTAATCACGTCGGAAATCTGACATCGCACATCAAGACTTGACCGCATTCATTTTACTCTACTTCATTTTCTGGCAACTTTATCCATCATTGAGGGCAGGAAATGATAGGATGAGACAGAACTAGATTGCTCAAAAAACTGCGTCAATCTTCTGGAGTTGCCATCTTATCCCGTCTTATGAAATCAACTAACGAACTGCTAAGAAACCGAGTAGAAAAAGCCCTAATCGCTGCCTTTGGAGAAGAAATGGCCGGGACTGACCCGGTTTTAGTGCCGACGACGAATCCCAAATTTGGCGATTATCAAGCCAATTTAGCCATGTCTTTGGCCAAGCCTTTAAAGCAAAAACCCCGGGATATTGCCCAAAAAATCATCGACAATATCGATGTCTCAGAATTTTGTGAACCGCCGGAAATTGCCGGACCGGGATTTATTAATTTTACCCTAAAACCGAGCTACTTAGAACAGCAACTTGCGGCTATTGAAGGGGATGAACGATTAGGTATTGAACCCGTGAGTCATCCGCAACGAGTGGTGGTGGATTTTTCGAGTCCGAACATTGCCAAAGAAATGCACGTGGGACATTTGCGATCTACGATTATTGGAGATAGCATCGCCCGAGTTTTAGAGTTTTGGGGACATGATGTCTTGCGCCTCAATCATGTAGGAGATTGGGGGACGCAATTTGGGATGTTGATTACCTATTTGCGGGAAGTATCTCCGGATGCTTTAACTACGGCGAATGCCTTGGATTTAGGGGATTTAGTGGCTTTTTATAAGAAGGCGAAAAAGCGCTTTGATGAGGATGAGGAATTCCGGGAAGTTTCTCGGCAGCAAGTGGTCAAGTTGCAAGCAGGCGATCGCGAGGCAATCCGCGCCTGGGAACTGCTGTGTGAACAATCCCGCCAGGAGTTCCAAAAAATTTATAATTTGCTGGATATTCAGCTAACTGAACGGGGAGAATCTTTCTATAATCCTTTGCTTTCTAAAGTCGTAGAAGATTTAGAGACTCAAGGATTATTAGTGGAAGACCAAGGTGCAAAATGCGTCTTTTTAGAGGGATTTACCAACAAAGAAGGGGAACCACAACCGTTAATTGTCCAGAAGACCAATGGGGGATATAATTATGCCACCACTGACCTCGCGGCATTGCGGTATCGGATTGAAGAGGATGGGTGCGATCGCATCATCTATGTCACCGATAGTGGTCAATCCACCCACTTTGCTCAATTCTTCCAAGTTGCTAGACGCGCCGGTTGGATTCCCGACAATATTGAAGTCGTTCATATCCCCTTTGGATTAGTTTTAGGAGAAGGCGGCAAGAAACTCAAAACCCGCGAAGGCGACACCATTCGCCTGCGGGATTTATTAGATGAAGCCGTCCTCCGTGCGCGCGCTCAACTCGAAAGCATTATCCAAGAAGAAGGCCGTTCCGAAACGGAAGAATTCATCGAAAATGTCTCCCGGGTTGTCGGAATTGGTGCGGTAAAATATGCCGACCTCAGTCAAAATCGGAGCAGTAGCTATATCTTTAGCTACGATAAAATGCTCTCCCTGCAAGGCAATACGGCTCCCTATATGCTCTATGCCTTCGTGCGAATTCAGGGAATCAGTCGTCAAGGCAATATCGATTTTGACAATCTCAGTTCTGATATTCAGATTCAATTGAAAGAAGAAACCGAATTAGCCTTAGCCAAACATATCCTCAGCTTAAGTGAAGTCCTCAAAGAAGTAGAAAAAGAACTGTTGCCGAATCGTCTCTGTGAGTACCTCTATCAACTCAGTAAGAAGTTCAATCAGTTCTATGAAAACTGTCCTGTGTTACAAGCAGAAGAACCGCAGCGCACCTCCCGGTTATTGCTCTGTGATTTGGCAGCAAAAACATTAAAACTTGGGTTATCTTTATTAGGAATGCAACTCATTGACCGAATGTAACCCTGGGGTGCGTCAGAGCCTAAAGTTGGGTTCCTGATGCACCCAATTCCATCAACTTCTATTCGTGTGAATCATGTCCTACGATATCTTATGTCGATTTCTGATTGATGAATTTAGCCGGGACTTTGCCACATTGTTTATGGGAAAACCCATCGATTTAACGATTTTGAGTCCCAAAGAACTCTCCGTAGAACCCATTCGCGCCGATTCTCTGATTCTCTTCCAGTCCGAAGACTCGGTATTGCATATAGAATTCCAAACCGACCCGGATCAAGAGATTCCCTTCCGCATGGCCGACTATCGCCTACGCGGGTATCGACGCTTTCGGGACAAAGATATGCGCCAGGTGGTGATTTACCTCAGAAAAACCAATTCGCCATTGGTCCATCAAACCGAATTTATTCTCCCGCAAATGACCCATCGATTTGAGGTCATCCGTCTATGGGAACAACCCACCGAACTGTTTTTAAATGCACCAGGTTTACTTCCCTTTGCTGCCTTAACCCGCACAGAAAATCCCGAGGAGGTGTTAACCGAAGTTGCTCAATTGATTGAACGCATCGACAACCGACAACAACAGGCCAATTTAGTTGCTGCTTCTTCAGTTCTAGCTGGGTTAGTATTAGATCGAGAGTTAATTAACAGGATTCTCCGGAGGGACATTATGCGTGAGTCACCCATTTATCAGGACATTTTAGCCGAAGGTCGCCAGGAAGGTCGCCAGGAAGGTCGCCAGGAAGGTCGCCAGGAAGGTCGCCAGGAAGGTCGCCAGGAAGGTCGCCAGGAAGCGATCGCCGAAATTGCCAGGAATTTACTGCTCAGTGGAATGTCTGTGGAACAAATCATGAATGTCACGGGGTTAACCCGAGAACGAGTTGAGCAATTGACTAACCGCGATTCCGAGTAAGTCGCTGGATCCGGTTCAGTTGAAAAGTTGGGTAAAAATGCCTGGATTCGATGCCAATGCAGGGATGAAAGGCATTTTTATTTAAACTTATCAACAGAGTTAATCTATCGTTGTAGAATTCTATTATTGCTATGCGTGAATCATCCATTTATCAAGATATTTTTGCCGAAGGGTTCGAGATTGGTTTCCAGGAAAGTTTCGAGATTGATTTCCAGGAAGGTTTCGAGATTGGTTTCAAAGAAGGTTTCGAGATTGGTTTCAAAGAAGGACTAGAAGAAGGACGCCAGGAAACGATCGCCAAAATTGCCAGGAATCTACTGCTCACTGGAATGTCCGTGGAACAAATCATCACTGTCACCGGATTAACCCGAGAACGAATTGAGCAACTGACTAACCGCGATTCCGAGTAAGGCACTGGATCCGGTTCAGTTTAAAAGTTGGATAAAAATGCCTGGATTCAATGCTAATGCAGGAATGCCAGACATTTTTCTTTAAACGTATCCCCACTTACCCACGGAGTGAATCCATCGTTGTAGACTTCTATAATGGCAGAATAAAATGCCCTTTTAAGGAGTTTCTTAAATGAGTTTAGCGATACTATTCAGTTTGGGAATTTGTACCGGATTGCTGGCAGGACTGTTTGGATTAGGCGGTGGAATTTTGATTGTCCCCGTCTTAAACCTCTGGGGATTTCCCGTAGTAACTGCCGCCGCCACGAGTTTAATTGGGGTGTTTTTAACCGCCCTTTCTGGCACAATTCGATATAGTTGGACGAACCAGTTAAACTGGCAAAATGCTTTACAAATTGCTCTATTTGGGGTTCCGGCGGTCCAAATGGGAGCTTGGCTGGCTCGTCATCTTCCCAATAGTTGGTTGGCTATTTCTTTTTCCCTGTTATTATTAGTCGCTATTTATTTAATGGGGTTAAGAAAAACCTTGATTGATACAGAAACTTTTGCCATTTTACTCGACTCAGACTCGGACGAGGGAACTCGCCAAAATCAGACGGGTTCCCGGTGGGAGTTTGCCAAAATTGGGGGCCTCGGGGGGGCGATCGCCGGATTATTTGGCATTGGCGGTGGCATTGTCATGGTTCCCTTACAAGTCTTACTCCTGGGAGAATCCATCGCCTCCGCAGTCCCGACAACCCTTGCTGCTGTTACAGCGATCGCCGCTTCCGGTTTAGCGCAATATGCCTGGAATGGCAATGTCTTGTGGATTCCCGGTTTATGTATCGGTTGCGGTGGCATCCTCGGGGTGCAACTCGGGACCCGCCTCCTCCCTCACCTCAGCGCCACCCTAATTAATACCCTCTTCCGCCTCATCCTATTTATCTTATCTTTGTACATGATGCGCCAAGGGTTAGTCAGCTCAATGTGATAAATCCCGGGACTATTTGTTGGCTATTGACGATCGCCCCCCAACCGAGATAATATAATCCAAACCTAATCAGATAAATTGCCATGTCTACCCTGTTAATTCAACTCCTTGTAATTGGATTAGTTGCCGGTGTCGCCGGTGGAATGTTTGGCATTGGTGGGGGTGCGATTATGGTCCCCGCAATGGTTCTAGTGCTGTCATTAGACCAAAAATTGGCAACGGGAACCTCTATTGCTGCTCAAATTTTACCCATTGGATTATTAGGTGCAATGGTCTATTATAAAAATGGCAATTTAAACTTTAAGTATGCAGCCGTAATTGCCTTAGGTTTAATCATTGGCAATTATTTTGGAGCATTATTTGCCAATCAACCCTTTATCAGTAGCGAATTCATGAAAAAACTCTATGGTGCTTTCTTGTTCCTTCTCGGGTTTAGATATTTGTTTCCTAATTTGTTTACCCGGTAATGTTTGTGAAACCCACACCCTAAAGGGTGGAGGCTCACAGGACGAAGCCTGCCTACGCAGGCTGTTCAATAAAAACGACTTTGGACAACTGGATTTGATAGTATAGATTAAATTGATAGAAATAGCGAGAGAAAATTAAATGAGTTTAAGACAGTTTTCCGAGGGATTTCTGTGGGGTGCGGCAACTGCTGCTTATCAAATTGAAGGCGCTTGGAATGAAGATGGCAAAGGGGAAAGTATCTGGGACCGCTTCACCCATCGCCAGCATACCATTCTGAATGGGGATAACGGGGATATCGCTTGCAATCACTATCATAAAATGCCGGAAGATGTGGCATTGATGCAGGCATTGGGGTTACAAACCTATCGCTTTTCTCTCTCTTGGCCGAGAATTCTACCGGAAGGTAGAGGTCAAGTCAATGCCAAAGGATTGGAGTTTTACGATCGCCTCGTAGATCACCTCCTCGAAGCCAGCATTATCCCCAATATTACCTTAAATCACTGGGACTTACCCCAAACCCTTCAAGAAATGGGGGGATGGGTGAATCGGGAAAGTATAGATTGGTTTGCGGACTATGCGCGAGTGGTGTTTGAGAAATTAGGCGATCGCGTTCCTTTGTGGACCACTCACAATGAACCCGCAGTGCTCGCCTTTATGGGATATGCCTTCGGGAACTTTGCTCCCGCGATAGCAGACTATTCCCAAGCGTATCAAACCTCACATCACCTGCTGGTTGCTCATGGAAAAGCCGTCCAACTGTTTCGAGAAGGCAACTATCACGGTGAAATCGGCATTGTGCTGAGTGTGAATCACTATCAACCCGCCAGCGATCGCCAAGAGGACATCGCCGCCTGTCAGCGAATGTATCAAACCAGTACCGCCTTATTTGCTGACCCTCTATTCAAAGGAAAGTATCCAGAACCTTTATTCAACTGGATTGGTTGCCATGCACCGAAAATAGAAACCGGAGATTTGGAACTCATCTCGACCCCCATCGACTTTGTAGGGATTAACTATTATTTTACCCTAAATGTGGCCTTTGCTCAATGGGGAGGATTATTCAAATTAGATTCTACCCAAGTTTCTGCACCGGGTTGGGGTCAAACCGAGATGGGATGGGGAGTCAATCCGCCCGGATTAACCTCAGTCTTGTTAGATTTTAAAAACCACTATGGCAATCCGAAACTCTATATTACCGAAGGCGGTTGTGCCTTTTTAGATACGCCCAATTATGAGGGATTTGTGGAAGATTGGGGGCGTATTAATTACTTGCGATCGCATTTGATTGCCGCTCATAATGCCATTGCCGATGGGGTGAATTTACAGGGATATTATGTCTGGAGTTTGATGGATAACTTTGAATGGGCTCATGGATTGTCCCCCCGCTTTGGATTAGTTCGCGTCGAATTTGACAGCGGTAAACGCATTCCCAAACAAAGTGCCTGGTGGTATCGCGAAGTCATGAACCGAAATGGGGTAGAGGAGTGAAATCTGATACCCTTCGCAAGTTATGGCTTTAACCTTTAAAATTTGATAAACTGTAGGGAATTAGGTTCAGCCTGAATCCTCACCCCATTGTAAGCAGGAGAGCGGATAAATGACACCGATGAAATACCCAATCGAGCAAACCGATCCGCCGCGATCGCCGAGAGAAACACTGCCGACAATGTACGATTTACCCAGTGAAAATCCGGAGGAACCCGGTTTGCCTGATGAATTTCACGCTTTACAACCTGAATTACTGCGTCTAACGTTTCAACCTCCCAACTCTCCACCGGGGGAAATCTTTGTTGGGACTGACATGAACCTCTATTATAACGTGCGTCATCCCAACTGGTACAAACGACCAGATTGGTTTGCAGTGGTGGGAGTCCCCCGGTTGTATGACGGCACGGATTTGCGATTGAGTTATGTCATCTGGCAAGAAGGAATTAGTCCATTGGTGGTAGTGGAATTAATTTCTCCGGGAACGGAAAGCGAGGACCTCGGACAAACAACACGCCAACCCAACCAACCTCCGACAAAATGGGAAGTTTACGAACGGATTTTAAAAGTTCCCTATTATGTCGTGTTTGATCGCTATACGAATCAACTGCGCGTTTTTATACTAAACGGCGCTGGTTATCAACCCGTAGAATTCATAGAACCCAAAATTTGGATTCCGACCCTGGAATTGGGAATCGGATTGTGGCAAGGTAGCTATCAAGGTATTGATCGCCTGTGGTTGCGCTGGTATGACGCTGGGGATAACTGGATTCCCATACCGCAAGAAAAAGAAGCGATCGCCCAACACCAGGCACAAATCGCCCAACAGCAAGCACAAATCGCCCAACAGCAAGCACAAACCGCCCAACAGCAAGCACAAACCGCCCAACAGCAAGCACAAACCGCCCAACAGCAGGCACAAACCGAACGCCAACGCGCCGAAACCGAACACCAACGCGCCGAAACCGAACGCCAACGCGCTGAGGCAGCAGAAGCGCGATTGCAGCAGATGCAACAGCGGATGCGAGAGTTAGGAATCGATCCCGATACTCTAGGCGAAGGATAAATTTAGTTGCAGAGATCGCAATTTCTGGAGTCTGGAAATTGCGATCGCCTAGATTGAGAATAAACCTAAATATTCAACAAGGGATAGGGAGAAAGTCAAATCCATGATGAATGTAACCGAACTCAAAGTAAATTTACCTCCGGGCTTGTCTGAAGATGAAGCTAAACTGTTTCTA
Organism: Oscillatoria sp. HE19RPO; assembly: GCF_024220515.1. Lineage (GTDB taxonomy): Bacteria > Cyanobacteriota > Cyanobacteriia > Cyanobacteriales > Laspinemataceae > Laspinema. Next base: position 389 of record NZ_JAMXOT010000128.1, on the reverse strand, counting down.
GCAATAAAACTTTATGAAATTGGCAAAGCATCCCTGGGTCAAGCAGCACAATTAGCCGGATATTCCAAACGAAGCTTTATGGAAATTTTAGGGAGATACCAAGTTCCCATTTTTGCCTATTCTCCAAAAGAATTGCGAGAAGAATTGGGATTATGAGTTTTGGAAACACAGGAGGCGATCGCCTGTTCCGTACCCAGCAAAGCCCCCTCTCCTTACCAGGCTAAGTTTTTTACACTCATAGTGATTTGCCTTAGGGGATTCCAACAAATAAATCATCCTTGCTTTGATGCGATCGCACCTAACAAGGCTCTTTTAGCCCGCGCAGGCACCGCTTTGTCCGTGTAGCCCCAGGCTTGAGCCTGCGGGTTTTTTGAAGGTTTTATTTTTTG
>NZ_JAMXOT010000127.1 GCF_024220515.1 Oscillatoria sp. HE19RPO | reverse complement strand
TGGCAATTTGATTCGCCAACAAGGAGATATTTTCAACTCGCCATTGCACTTTATTGGTTTCGGTCAAGGTGCGGTGGTGAATACGGAGATGATTCAACGGTTGGGGACGTATTTCCCTAATGCGGGAGGCGTTGATGCCAACTCCCGCGACCTTCAAATGACTGCAGTAGATCCGTATGACTACGATGATAATTTTCAAATTGGGATCTTCCGTAATATCCGCGACCCCGAAGTAGTGGTTTGGGACAACGTAACTTATGCCGACAATTACTATCAACTCCAAGGACTCGGAAATACACTCACCGGCAGAGAACTTTCTGGCGACAACTGGACCGCAGACTGGAATGTGGACTTGAGTGAATTAGCCGGTTTCGACCAAAATCCCGACACGGGAGCACCTCACGCTGCCGCATTAAAATGGTATGCCGGAACCGCTAATCTCCAGCTTGGGGAAGGGATTTATCGTCGCCTTGGAGATTTATCAGAAGATGAGCTTCCGTGGTACGTGCCCGATGGTACGAATGTTGACTTCTCTCCCAAGGACTCCTCTGCCCCTTGGGAAGGAATTGGCACGGGTTGGGCTCATTCCATCCTCGGTGGAGGCGATGAATTGCGTCCTTATAATGTTAATGCCAATCACACAAATAACCGGCTGTCTGTGAACTTTGACAACACCTATACAAATGATTCTCTTGGCACTCGGCTGCGGGGGGACTATGCAGTTCCGACTCTATTCAATGGTAATTTTGATGCCATTTCCTTCCAACGTAAATCTCAAAATATCCCGGGCTGGAATAATGCGACCCAAGCCTCTTTGTATGAATGGCATCAAATCCCAAGTTTGATTGACAGCGGATACTTAGACAGCATTGGATACGATGAAAATCAACCTAACTATACCCTAGTCATGGGGAAACAAGGAATCGATCGGATTGTCCATAATCCTTTTGTCGTCCCTGACTGGGGAGATTTACGCTTTAACCTCCATGCTCCATATAAAAACAGTGGAAAGCTTAAAGTCTGGTTAGAAACCCCCCCGACTAACCCACAAAGGATTCAGTGGAACACTCACTTGCTCAAAGAAATCGATCTAGCACAAACCGCAAAGGGTGAATTAAATACATACCAAAGTGATATTGATAAAATCGGATTTGGTAGAAACGGTTTTGAAACTTTCCATGTGCCAAGTCAACTCTTAAACAAGTTTCGAGGTCAAATAGCCAGACTAAGATTTGAAGTCGAAGGAAACACTCAAGTTTTCCTAGATGATGTCTTCTTCAAAAGCGTTCATCTCCAATTTGGCAACCCCTCTGAAGCTCGGTACGACTCCAGGCAACCCAATCAAAATCCTTACCGCGAAAACTTGCTGCTGGAAAAACCTCAGTATGCAGTTTCTTACAATCGCACCACCAAAATCCCTAACTGGGTCAGTTGGCAGGTCAATAAATCTTGGATGGGCGGACAACGATCGGCTGGTGATTTTGTAGTCGATCCGACATTACCGAATGGCTGGCCTCAAATTAGCGGCAGCAATTATGTAAATAATCAAGGACGTAGCTATGGTTTTAATAAAGGGCATACAATTCCTTCAAGAGATCGGACAAGAGATGACAAAGACAACATAGCTACTTTTTTAGGAACCAACTTAATTCCGCAAAACGTAGATAATAATGCCTTTTTTGGCGATGGGAATAATCCCGCCGAAGGATCTGCTTGGCATAATATTGAACAGTTAGTCACAAAACTCGCCGAAAATGATAAAGAACTTTATGTTATTGCCGGTAACTATGGGACTAACTGGGAACCACAAAAAAAGAGTAATGCTCTACCAAACGATTCTAGGTATCAAGGATTAACAAATTCTCAGGCTTTTCAGCAACAAGGAATTCACATTCCTACTTGGACGTGGAAAACAATGTTGGTCTTAGAGCCTTCGGCTCCAGGAGTCTTAGATGTTACAAAAGATTCTCGAGTTTATACTTTTCTCACTCCCAACAGAGCCGAACCATCCGCCCAAGACTGGATTGATGCCGGACAAGAAGGAATAGAACACCCATTCTCTGAAATTGCAACGAAGTTACAACTCAACCGATTTGTCGAGCCAATAAAAAATGTAACTGAATGGCGAGATCCTCAAACTTGGCTGGTGACTATTGAGGAACTTCAAAATTTACTTCAGGGTAAAAACATTAACTTTTTCTCAAATGTTCCCAAAGAGATTATGGATGTTATCAAGCAACAGATATATTTTCCATCTCTATAATTAATTGCTATCGATTTTCGATTTTCGTTCAAAGATGGTAGATGCTAGATATACCGCATTGTAAAAAATCCTCCGTTCCGGTTATGACCAGATCCGGAACGGAGCGCACAATATTGAAAAAAGTGTAACTTTCTCTCGTTTCTAAACCATAACAATACAATGTAACCATCTACCGGATTAAACGGATATGCACGCTTGCCTAATAATCGTCGTTCCACGGATATGAACTGGGACCAACAACCAATGTTCCATTGGGTACAATAGTCCGGTGAAAAAAACAGTGTTTTGTAAACAGAATTTCGGCTCCAAGTAAGTTAGCTTCAGTGAAGTCAGTTCCCATCATTTCACCTTCCGGTTGAAAGCTGCTGTTCCTCAAGTCTGCATAGCTAAAATCAGCTCCGTCCAAATTAACAAGATATAAATTAGCACCACTTAAATCAGCCCCTCTAAAGCTAACTCTCCTTAAATAGGAATGTTCCAAATTAGCCCCGCTCAAGTTAGCATAGTCTAAATGAGCATCAGGCATCGCGACATTACGCAAATCGATGCCTCTCAGGTCAGCCCGGTGTAAAATAATTCCCTCAAATTTTCTTTCCCCGGCTGCATATCGCCGCAGAAATTCTTGGGGAGAGACCACTCTATTCGGGTCGTTATACAAAGTCCCATCTGGCATAATCGTTTGACAAAATATTGCCGACTCTGTGCTGACATTCTGCCAAGTAGCCCCCGATAAGTTCGCCTCGCTTAACTTAGCTTTATTCAGAGTAACATCGGTCAAATTTGCTCCGGCTAAGTTGGCACCAGTCAGGTTAGCATAGTCTAGATCGGCACCGGTTAAATTCGCATTATCGAGATTAGCGTTGACCAAGCAAGCACGATAAAAATGCGCATTTTCTAGATTAGCATTTCTGAAAGAAGCTTGACTTAAGTTAGTACGATAAAAACTAGCAGATTCCAAATTAGCGGAGTTTAAGTTGATGCCGAATAAATAACGATCGTCCAAGTAAATTCCTGTCAAATTCATCCCGCTAAAATCTCTTTCACCGGCCTGATATCTTTTCAGCAGCTCTGGATAGTCGATCTCGCCTTCATAGAGAGACTCTAACATTTCATTTTCATCGGATTCTTCAAATTCGTCCAAAAAATTTTCGGGGTTCATAGCCAATAGTGAAATTATTAAATTAACAATTGATGGGAAGCCAACCTGGAATAGATTTTTAAATTGCGCTCTCTCATCTATTTATAATAGGCCATTGGTGCGCGATTGGGTCAGAAACGACCAAAAACCCGTTGTTGGCAAGCCCTTAGTGCTATTAGCCGACTGGATTGATGGCATTGAACCCTTCAAATTGCTCAATGGTGGGTTTGCCGAAGCCGCAGCCGATGCCATGTTTGCTTCCTTGGTGCAACTCGATAACGGTACGGTTGGAGGTACAAATGGTCTCTATGATGC
>NZ_JAMXOT010000126.1 GCF_024220515.1 Oscillatoria sp. HE19RPO | reverse complement strand
GGGTATGAGGGTATGGTTTACTCCCAATTATTGTCTAATTCGGGCGATTCTCGAATCGCCTCTACATGGGTATGAGGGTATGGTTTACTCCCAATTATTGTCTAATTCGGGCGATTCTCGAATCGCCTCTACATGGGTATATATGGGTCACCACAAATTAAGGATTAGGGAGGGGGAGTTGAGTGGGATTGAGACGGGTCCTGGGTTTAGAAATGATGGCTAGGGGGTCGCCGATGGTGGTGATTTTCCAGGGGGGGGAGTCGAGTTGACGGGCGGCGATTAGGAAGGGGGTGGTTCGTTTGAGGCGTCGGGCGAGGAGGGTGGGGGGTATAAAGGCATTTAAGTACGGTTCATGGACGCTGCCTACATATAAATATGCACCATTTTCTAACCAGCGACCCGCGAGGGTATTGCGATCGCCTGGAGTGGTGGCGGACCAACTGTGAATAAAATGCACGATCGCCGGGTATTTCAGTTGCGGAATATCCTCTACCGAAGCATCTCCTCCTCCTCCTGCTGCAAATACGGTAGACATTCCTTTAGAATTCACCCAAATTGTATCAAAATTTAGGTCTGTTTCCCCCAATTGTTGCCAGCTTTGGACCGTCGCTTGGGGTCGTTGAATGACTTGAACATTCAGCCCAATTTCAGAGACCAAAACCGCCGCTTGGTTCATTTCATATTGAATCCAAGGTTCTTCTCTGGGATAACTATCATAAAATAGGGCAGTTTCAGCATCAATAAAGATAGCGGACATGGCTTGATACACCGCCCGGGCGGGAGTTCCATAAATCCAGCCGACTGCTGCCCAGCGATCGCCGGTTTCATGGCGTCCTAATCCATCGGTGACGGCTAAATCTACCTTGGCATTTTCAGGAGATTCATATTTAACCGCTAATTCTTTGACCAAAGTCACAGTATCGATCGCATCTCCCAGGGTATCGTAGGCATATCCAGTCCCTTTGACCAGGGTTTCTATTTGGGTTTTCAAACCTGTCCAAGTAGCTAAGTCTAACCGTTCATTAACTTGTCCGAAATTCCCTTCTAAAAACACCAAAGGCTGACCGCGATCGCTAGCTAAAGCCACTGCTGCAGGCCATGCGGGGTCTGTTGCCGAGGTGACCACTGTTCCTGGGGGTTCCCATCCCAAATTGTCCCATTGACTGTACAGAGAAAAGCGATTCGGGGCCTCCCAGGCGTCAGCAACCGCATTCTGCATCCCTTGTCGCAACGCCAAACCCGTGGGTAAGGGCGTATTCACTGCAGGTAAGCGAATCACTTCCTGGGGTTGGAAGCGATCGAGAAATAGCTTTGTATATTGAGTATCTTCAATTAAAATCGGCCAGCGACCCTGGAGACTCCATTGGCGAATGGCGAACAGAAAGGTCGCCTCATCGGGAACGAGGACCACGCGATCCACCGTTGGAATGCGATCGCGCAATTTAGCAATTTTTAGCCCACTTTGGACGGCCCAAGGTTCATTTTTTGCGGATTTCGGTAAGGCAAAGGGTTTCGGTTCTATGGATCGATAAATCCACCAAGACCCAGGGACCATAACTACAATTGCCAGACAGCACCATTCTAATAGCCAGCGCGTGCCCATGTTTTTTAGGGGAGATAGGGGGGATGGGGGAGACGGGGGAGATGGGGGCTTACAAGAGTAGGTTTTTTACGTTCAGGGGGATTTGCCTCACAATTAAGTGCACCTCCGGTCCCCTCCCCTTGGCAAGGGGAGGGTTAGGGTGGGGTCCTCCTGACGTGGCGATCGCCACGTCAGGAAGAATGAGTGGGTGGAGGGTTCTCGTGACGTGGCGATTCCCTACGGGATAGCTCCGCTTACCGCCACGTTACGAAGAAAGAGGTTGGACCAGCCTAACTACAGGCCATCTCGCCTCTCATGAGTGTGTGACGTGGCGCAACCCACGTCAGAAGAACCCCACCCTAACCCTCCCCTTGCCAAGGGGAGGGAACCGGAGGTGCTCTTAAGCGTAAAAAACCTAATCTTGTAAGGGAGATGGGGGGGGTTTTGCTTCACTTCCTCTGGGGGTGGGACTGGGAAAAACTGCATCAGTTTGGTGATGGAGTATTTCCACTTAATTCTAGAGAGAATTGGGCCAAACTGTAACCTCGCTATCATAATTTTAATCTGTAGCCGAAAATCTGCCACAGGGGAGAAAAAAACCCTGTAACCGCTGACAGGGAAAGGGAACTGGCCTCTTTAACCCGGGAGGTTTATCGAGAGTTCAGCAAATTTGGGACTCAGGGATGTCAAGATCGAGGATGAAATGAAGAATGTTCCTCCACCTTGACGCAAACTTATGTCAGAACTGCCACTCTCGATCGCCCAGCATTATCACGATCGCACCAAATACGATCCGGATACCCTAGGGGCCAAAAGTCATCAACTGGATTGGGAAAATCAGCCGGTCCCTTTCAAAGAATATAAAATCGGGGCCACCATTGACCTTAAACCCTATCTCAAAAAAGGACCCGAGGGGGGCAAAGATGTCGCCCGCAAGGGGTTGAACCGACTTTCGCGGTTGCTATTTTGCACCTATGGTTTAACCGCGAAGCTGGCAACCATGACCGGAAGTCAAATCTATTTAAGATCTGCCCCTTCTGCCGGAGGACTGTACCCGGCAGAACTGTACTTAATCTCCAAGGGCACCCCCCAATTACCTCCAGGTTTGTATAATTATCAAGCCCGCAATCATTCATTAATTCGATTTTGGGATAGCGATGTCTGGCCCGCCTTACAAGCGGCTACCTTTTGGCATCCGGCCTTAGAACATACTAAACTGGCGATCGCCACCAGTGCAGTGTTCTTTCGGTCCGCTTGGCGTTACCAAGACCGCGCCTATCGCCGGATCTTTCTGGATACCGGGCATCTGCTGGGCAATCTCGAACTCGCGGCATCCTTAACCGACTATCGACCTCACCCGATCGCCGGATTTCATGATGATGCACTCAATGAGTTGCTTTATCTCGACCCCACCCAGGAATCTTTGATTACCTTTATCCCCCTGGCGGATTTGCTAGATATCGACCAAAACCTGCCGAAATATCGCACCGCCTTACCTTCGGATACCCAGACGGACTATCCCACAATTCCCGATGGAGAATTGCTGGGATACTGCCATGAAGTGACCAAAATCAACTCAGACAAGACCGGAATTGGGGGATGGTCTCTCAGCGATCAGGAAGAATCCGAGGAGGATAAATATAACTTCCCCTTCTGTAGTAAAGTCTCAACCAAAACCCGCCCAATTGATTGGCGAACGAATTTAGAAGGTCTGGAAAACACGATTCTGAAACGGCGTTCAACTCGGGCCTATTCCGGGGCACCGTTGTCCTTTGATGAATTGAAGGCATTGTTGGATTTTACCTATCATTCAGAACATTACACCTATCAGAATTTGGATGCTTTTCCCGACTTTTTTGATTTAGAGGATATTCAAACCTTTATTGCCGTTTCATCGGTGACGGGTTTAGATGAAGGCTGTTATTATTACGCACCAAAAGCGGAGGAACTGCGGCAAGTGCGGTTTAAAAATTTCCGTCGGGAATTGCATTATCTCTGTTTGGGTCAGGATTTGGGACGAGATGCTTCGGCGTTGGTGTTTCATACGGCAGATTTAAAGAAGGCGATCGCAAAATATGGCGATCGGGTTTATCGGTACTTGCACCTGGATGCGGGACATCTGGGACAACGGCTCAATTTGGGAGCGATTTATATGGGATTAGGAGTCAGTGGCATCGGAGGATTTTTTGACGATCGCGTGAATGAAGTCCTCGGCATTCCTGCGGATGAAGCAGTCCTGTATATCACCACCCTCGGCAAACCTCGATAACTCCCTTACTTCCGGTCCCCTCCCCTTGGCAAGGTCCGGGTTAGGGTGGGGTTCTTCTTGGGCGATCGCACGAGCTTGAGAGTTAACGGTGAGGGTCAGAAACCGGGTTTCTTATCCACATTTTTGCTTCTTTGCAGAAGTTGAGGCAGAAACCCGGTTTCTTGAGTTTGAGAGTTAATGGTGAGGGCTAGAAACCGGGTTTCTTATCCACATTTTTGCTTCTTTGCAGAAGTTGAGGCAGAAACCCGGTTTCTTGAGCTTGAGAGTTAATGGTGAGGGCTAGAAACCGGGTTTCTTATCCACATTT
>NZ_JAMXOT010000125.1 GCF_024220515.1 Oscillatoria sp. HE19RPO | reverse complement strand
CTTTCAAAAATTTCTGTCACTTAACCACAATCTAGGCAGAAACCCGGTTTCTAGCCTCCTACCAGACTCAGAAACCGGGTTTCTTTCAAAAATTTCTGTCACTTAACCACAATCTAGGCAGAAACCCGGTTTCTAGCCTCTATAATACCAACCTCCAATCACTCGGCATATGAGGTGGCGGATGACCCTAAAATCTCCAGCCGCACCTGTGCAACACCACTGTTGATCATGCCCAGATTCCGGGCTGCTGCGGCGGAAACGTCGATAATGCGTCCTCCGGTATAAGGTCCGCGATCGTTAATTCTGACGACCACCGAGCTCCCGTTATCCAGATTGGTGACCCGGACTTGGGTCCCAAAGGGTAAATACAGATGGGCCGCAGTTAAGGCATTTTCGTCAAAGATTTCTCCACTGGCACTCATTCGACCATGAAATCCTGGGCCATACCAAGAGGCCATCCCGTTGATTTGGTATTGAAGATATTCCGGGGTGACAGCTTGTAGCGTTGGCGGTTCCGGTTCTGGTCTGGGTTGGGGGCGATTGGCAATTTCAGCGATCGCCGGTGCGCTGGCAATCAGGCGGCGAAGTCGGTTGGTGGCCTGAATCGCATCTTGTGCTAAGTCGTTGGTGGTGTCTGGTAGGCGGGTTTCCTCGTCGATCGCCACCAGGTCCATGCCATTAACTTTGATCAGATATTCGTCACGGATGGAGTATCCTTCTTCGTCCAATTCCCCATTCCATTCGAGGGTAATTTCTGGTGTGGCGGGACTGTTTCTCAGTTGATTCAAGCTGGCGGCGATCGCCTCTGCTCTCGATACGGGATCCCTGGGATTCTGGGCCTGAATCGGACTCTGGGCGATCGCTTTGGATTCCAGATTGCTTAACCCCTTCAATCCCGTTGCCTTCAGTCCCGTTCCTGCGGACCCCATCTCAGTCTCCGCATTGGAATCCCCACTCATGTCCCCAGACTCGATAAAGGTCAAGACGGGAATATTGCGGACATAGAGGGTTGCTGCGGGTTTCCCCGTGATTTCATGGGGTTGAATCTTGGTGATGACTTCGGACCAAGGACTGACCTGGATTTGGTCTGGATCCGAGTTCAAATTAACGGGTCTATTCGGTTCAGCATGACTGGTTGAGGTTGTCCCGCAGGCGGTCGTGAGCAGCACAACCGTTGTCCACCAAAATCTTTGCTTCATATATTTTGCTGTGAGGAACTGATAAAGAACAATCATGAGTGGGGTTAGGCCCTGGGATAGACCCAATGCAGCCCCTTCCTTGGGGCTTGAGCAACCCTATCTCATAGTCGATACGTTTTCGGTTTGGTGTGTTGAACTGCAACAGAGTATCACGAAGGTTTGGGCTTCGGGATCGGTATGGGCGATTAAAACAGTGTAACCTTATTAAAACTTTACAATTGCCAAACTGGGGCTATCCTACTTAAACCGAGATAGAATCACGATTTTGGATTTATCGGCGAGAAAGAATACTTTATCAAAACTTTACATTCACAGGGCAAAATTTGCGATGTGTTCAATTGCCACGCAAAAACCCCCAGGCTGAAGCCTGGGGCTATACGGACGAAGCCTGCCTCCGCAGGCTGAAGAGTAAGGGGATTCCAACAAATAAATCATCCTTGCTTTGATGCGATCGCACCTAACAAGGCTCTTTTAGCCCGCGCAGGCACCGCTTTGTCCTGTGAGCCTCCATGCTTGAGCCTGCGGGTTTTTTGAAGGTTTTATTTTTTGGAGTTCCCTAATAGCAAATCCGGTTGTTCAAAGTAGGTTGTCGCTTTTAGCCCGCGCAGGCGGGCTTTGTCCGTATAGCCCCAGGCTTCAGCCTGTGGGTTTTGATAGACTTTGACAACCGGATTTGGGTAAAAACATCGTGCCTCCCACGATCCATTGGTCCTACCTCCCCTGTAAAATAGCCAAGGTGGAAATAGCCGTTCAGATGGGTTGATACATGGATTATCGAGAAGCAGGCGTGGATGTTGAGGCGGGTCGAGCCTTTGTCCAAAAAATTCGGAATATGGTTACAGGGACCCATCGACCGGAAGTCCTCGGTGGGATTGGTGGATTTAGCGGTTATTTCGAGTTACCCACCGGATATCGGCAACCCATCCTCGTCTCTGGGACCGATGGAGTGGGAACGAAACTCAAACTCGCCATGTTGCTCGATCGCCACGATACCGTTGGCATTGACTTAGTAGCAATGTGTGTGAATGATGTTCTAACATCCGGTGCCGAACCTTTGTTCTTTTTAGATTATTTAGCCACGGGAAAACTGAATCAAGAACAACTGGCGAATGTAGTCCAGGGAATTACCGACGGATGTAAACAATCCGGTTGTGCGCTGTTAGGGGGAGAAACCGCAGAAATGCCCGGATTTTATCAACCGGGAGAATATGATTTAGCGGGGTTTTGTGTGGGAGTCGTGGAAAAAAGCGAACTGCTCACGGGTCAGCAAATCCAAGTGGGAGATGTGGCGATCGGGCTGGCGAGTTCTGGAGTGCATAGTAATGGATTTAGTTTAGTTAGAAAGATTGTGAGTGACTGCGACATCGATTGGCAGGACAAACCGGAACCCCTCCCCGCATCCGTTGGCGAAGTCTTGCTCACCCCCACCCAACTCTACGTTAAACCCGTATTAGCCGCCCGAAAAGCCGGAATAGAAATTCACGGCATGGCGCATATTACCGGAGGTGGATTACCAGAAAATCTCCCCCGTTGTTTACCGGAAGGATTATCCATCCAAATTGACCCCAACAGTTGGCCGATTCTGCCCATTTTCACCTGGTTAGCTGAAGTCGGGAATGTAACGTTGCCCGAAATGTTTAATACCTTTAATATGGGCATCGGTTATGTAGTCGTTGTGCCAGCCAATCAAGCCGAAAAAACAATTCAATGGTTTGAATCTCAGAAAATTTCAGCCTATCAAATCGGTGAAGTTGTTGAAGGAACTGGCGAATTGGTAGGGATTCCATCGGGGGAGTAATTTTTGGGGATTGACCGGCAATTCGGTTCCCATCATGTCTCAATATTGAAGGGTGAGAGTTGTAGGGTGGGCACTGCCCACCTTATTTAATGTGGGCAGTGCCTCCTGAGCTTGTCGAAGGGCCTACAATTGCTCCTTCCCCGTCTGATTAACGCTCAATTATACAAAGATTATCAAGGGTTCTGGACTCATCAGGTATCCATCGCAATCGGGAAGGAGTCCAGGAACTGCTATACCCGACAAGGTGCAAACGATCGCCTATGTTGCCGCGATACCCCATACTGTTGCAAAGCCTGAGTATGTTTCGCCGTACCATATCCTTTATTACTTGTCAAATCATACTCCGGATATTTCTTTGCCAAGCGCACAATTAAATCATCGCGCCAGACTTTTGCCAGAATACTGGCAGCAGCAATCACCAACGAATTGCTATCTCCTTTAATCATCGTTTGTTGGGGAATTCCTAAATTAGGAATGCCCTGATTACCGTCAATTAAACAAAACTCCGGTTTAACTTGCAGTTTATTAACGGACCGTTTCATCGCTAATAATGAGGCTTGTAAAATATTCAGGCGATCGATTTCTTGGACTGATGCCATGCCAATTGCACAGGCGACTGCCTCCTCCCGAATCAGTTTTGCTAACCGACAGCGTTGGTTATGGGACAACTTCTTACTATCCGTTACCCCGGCTGCCTTCAACAGTACAGCCGCCTCATCGGACAAAATAACCGCCCCTGCAACCACCGGACCAAATAAACAACCCCGTCCCACCTCATCTACTCCAGCAATTCTGTCATTTGGGGACGTTTTCTGGGAATTTTTGCTGTTATCTGAAACATCCCAGAGACTAAGTTGTTGCGGCACATTTAACGGCACGATTTTATTGGGGGTAAACAATGATTCAGATTCAAACAAAATTTAAACAAAAAGATTGTCCTTGGAGAAGTGGATGGACTCTCCAAGGACAATTTTGAGGAGCATCTCAATGTTGCCTAAAAACCAGTCTGACCTCTCCGGTGGCCCTCTCCTAAAGGGAGAATAAACCAATTTTTCTATTGCTTGGAGGAGGGAATTTACCTCTTTCTCCCCCTTCCCTCTTAGGGAAGGGGGCTGGGGGGTTAGGTCTCTTTACTAACCTTCGGCAGCAGAAGAACGACGACGGCGACGACGAATGACGACTCCAGCCGAATTATCCTCATTGTCTTCCTCATCGGATGCGGAGATGTCCTCATCATCATCATCAGAATCTGCATTCGCATCCCCATGATGAACTGGAGCAAAATTCTCCTCGGGAGAGTCCTCCTCGGGAGAATCATCCTCTACATCCGCCTCTGCAAGGGATTCTTCATGGTTAAAACCCTGTTCCGAGAAAGAAGAAACCGACTCTCCCGGTTCCGTCACCGAGATGACGGCTGATTTGGAAAGTTTCACCTCCTCTTCCCGGAGCAACAACGGAGAAATTCCCATGAGTGCATAGACATCTTGCTCTTCCGGGGTCATTTCGACATGAATCACCTCTGCCGGTTCGTTCCCCTTGTCATAATCGCGGAAACGGCGACCCCGTTCTAAGCGATCGGGACGATCCTCCTTCGACGATCGCATATCTCGCTCATTCGTCAGCGCATACGCAGGAGCAGCCACATAAGGTTCCGGTTCCGTCCATTCCGGTTTCGGTTCCCGACTCCCCGGTAGGATCGGCGAGGTACTGCGAACCGCAGCAGGCGTTTTTACCGCTGTTTCCTCGGCTGCTTCCCCTTCACCCCCATCTAAGCGGCGACGACGGCGACGGCGGGGGCCTCCTGGACCCAATTCTTGATAGCTGGGATGATTGAGCAGATCCAAGTCCGAGACTTCCGTGGTGGGCTCATAATCGGGGATATCGCGGACGGTGGGTTCTAGGACGCGAGTTTCCTTATCCTTAACGGGGGAGGGGACTACTAGGCGATCGCTCACATCGGGGAGAATCGGCTGACTCGGTTCAATCGGACTATCCCCTTCTCCTGGTAGATGCACATGATGTCCTGACCCTCCACAAGTCGGACAAGAGCGACTAAACAATTCATACACATTCTGACCTTGGCGCTTGCGGGTCAGTTCAACCAACCCCAACTCCGAGAGTTGAGCAATTTGCGGTCTATTTTTATCCGCTTTCAGGGCCTTATTGAAATGCTCCAGAACCTGCAACTGATCCCGACGGGAGTCCATATCAATAAAATCGACAATAATCACCCCAGCGATATTCCGTAACCGCAATTGACGGGCGATTTCCGTTGCCGCTTCACAGTTGGTCCATAACACCGTTTCCCGGGAAGTCGCCGATCGCGTAAATGAACCCGAGTTAACATCGATCACCGTCAGCGCTTCCGTCGGCTCAATAATAATGTAACCCCCGGACGGTAAATCTACCCTCGGTTTCAGCGCTTCACGAATCGCCGCATTCACCCGGAAATATTCCAAAATCGGAGTGCGCTCGCGGTGTTCATCAATCAACACCCCCGGAGGCGTTTTCCCCTCATTCCAACTCATCAACTGTTGCTTGACGCGCTTCACCCCAGTGCTGGCATCAACCACAATCCGATTCACATCAGCGCTGTACATATCCCGAAGCACACGCTGAATAAAATCATCATCTCGATTCAACAGTGCCGGAGGGCGAATTGTCGCCGCTTCTCGTTGCACATCCTCCCACTGTTTTTGGAGAAACTCTAAATCTTCTAAAATCGCCTCTTCCCCGACCCCTTCAGCTTCCGTGCGGACTAACAGTCCCATCCCGGCAGGCTTAATTAAAATAGCTAAGGCTCGGAGTCGATTCCGTTCTGCTTCCGTGCGGATGCGGCGAGAGAGGTTCACCCCACGACCAAACGGCATCAGGACCAGATAACGACCGGGAAGAGTAATATTCCCAGTCAGGCGGGGTCCCTTATTTCCCGTCGGTTCCTTCATCACCTGGACCAGAACTTTTTGTTGGGGTGACAACAGTTCCGTGATGGCTCCGGAGGAGCGTTTTAAGCGTAAAGGTCCAAGGTCAGTAACGTGAATAAATCCATTGCGGTCCGGATCGCCGATGTTGACAAATGCTGCATCTATCCCCGGTAGGACATTTTCCACTACTCCAAGATAGATATCACTGACTTGATGCGTTCCGGTGGCGACGACGAGTTCCTGAATCTGATCTTCAGAAAAAACAGCAGCAATTCTATACTGCTCTGCGATAATAATTTGCTTCGGCATTCAATTTCCTCAAAACTTGGCTATGAGCTATCACCAACTTCAGACTTTTAGTGGAGTCTCTACGTTTACTGGGTTCGCTCGTGGCATCAAAAGCCCAGTACGACCGATGACCGCTTCCTATGTAGCTATAGAAAAAACGAAACTTGATGTTCTAGGGTGTCGGGACAGTAGAGGGAAGACAAGAAGGGTTTTTGACAAAATTTATGCTGGCAAAAGCGAATGGCTTTGGGCCTTAAACCCAGTTTTTTGTCCTGTTTATCTAATACTGAACCGACCCGCTAGGGCGGAAAATTAATCTTTGATATCCCTCGTTGGGTCCAAGCTAGAGCTATTGCCGAAAAGCCCGTGACCGAAGCGATCGAATCAATAGCTACGATGAAAAGGGTATCCCGACTACATTCGTAGAATACTTTGGATTCCCTCTGGCGAAAGAGTGGGTATCCAATTCCTCTTATGGAACTGGCAAAGAATACATCTAAATTCTGAAAGTTTTGGCGGCAGGGAATGATTGCCAGCATCTCGTGCTTGGCATCTGGTGCGCGTCAGTAAGGTCGTAGAACTGCTAAATTTCGCCTCTCTACGGTTTGTCCAGCCACAACTACCGAGGTGTTGATTGCCCCTTTGACACTGTAGTGACTGTATAGAGAACAGAAAGTGGGTAATTAATCTTGACAAATTTACCCTGAACGGCTTCGCACTTAGCCAAAAAGGGATATCACAACCGATGGGTCCCACAGGAGAACAGCGACCGGCTCTGTCTCTGTTGCTTTCTCAAAACTTGACCCGTTTCAAAGGTCCCTGGGCTGTTTGTCTTGATCAAATGCTCTCTATGACGATGGCCTTTTTTAAAGGCCCTTCAACTTTTTACCCTGGGCTGACTCAATATGACTCAATTTGGACGAGTTTAAGGCAGGAAACCTTAAACGTTCTCAAAAGCTGAGTTCCTGTCGCTTCAGGTAAGGATGGGTTGGGCCATCGGGTTATATTTTAGCAGAATCTCGCCTAGCGGTAAATAAATTTCAGATTTCAGCCAAAATTAACTGTTTTCGGTGAGCATGCAACAACTCAAACTCCCGTTTTGCCATCTTTTCAAACATATAGAGGATATGGGTGGGACGTAACAGGGTCCCGTCGTGACGGCAACTGCCGAGAACGCGGAGGGTGCAAGTCAAGGCATCGGTGGACACTTCAACTTGTTCCAATTCAAAGAGGCGATCGCGCAGATTCACCCATTTGACTTTCCCTCTTTTGGTCGTATGTTCCCATTCAATTTCCTCAGCAGCCAGGATTTCCGAGATCCACTGCTGCCAGTCTGACCCTTGCAAAGGTACTTCGGGATCTGACGATGAGGTTAAACCCAATCGCAGGATATACTCAGCTTGGTCCAGGAGTTGACTCGCCGAAGGCGCTTTCACCGCCACAGGTTCAATCCGATAAATCGGCAGGTCTGCCGGAAGTTGAGCCGTCAACCTTTCCCGGAATTCTTCGGGATCCATGAGTTCAGTCAATTCAAAATCTACGATTTCGCTTTCCGAGGTGTAACCCAGAGTCAAAGCATTTGCGGGTGCAATTCGAGGTCCGGGGTGATATCCCCCCGTGAAGGAAATCGGCAAATCCGCTCGGCGCACAGCGCGATCGAATAATCGGAGCAAATCCAGATGGCTAACCAGTGCCATGTCACCCCTTTTACCCATCCACAGACGCAATCGTTGGACGCGATCGATGTTAGGCGAAAAGTGACCGGCAAATGCAGGAATCGGCAGGGGTGCAACAACGATATTGTGACCAAAGTCAACACCACAGACCCCACAATGGGAACAACCCTCAAAAGAACAGTCGGGAACCGTTGCCGCTGCCAGTGCCAGCTTGAGATCTTCTTTCAACCAGTTTTTATCAATTCCGGTATCTAGGAAATCCCAGGGCAGAGGCGCATCGAGACGAGCATCTAAGTCGGTGCCAGTGCCGTCCATGACGTTCCATTCGCCACTTTCGACTTGCCGGTATTTCCAACTTAAATCGGATTCAGCGATCGCCTGGGTCCAAGCTCCAAAAGCCCGGTCCAAACTCTCCCACCAAGAATCCATCCCAGCACCCAGTTCCCAAGCCCGACGTACCACCGGGGCTAAACGGCGATCGCCACGGCCCACAAAATCTTCCATCGCCGAGATCCGCACATCCGTAAAATTGGCCTTCACCCCTCGCATCCGGCGAAATTCCTGGCGAAGCAGGTCCTGCTTCCGCAAAAATTCAGCCGTAGAGACAGAATGCCATTGGAACGGAGTATGGGGTTTCGGCGTAAAGTTAGAAATGGTCAACGTGACCTCTAACCGCTTCCCTCCTAGGGTACGACACTCCTGTTGGAGCCAATGGACGGTTTCGGCAATTCCGATCACATCCGCATCGGTTTCTCCAGGTAAGCCGATCATAAAATAAAGTTTGACTTTA
Source organism: Oscillatoria sp. HE19RPO (assembly GCF_024220515.1). Classification (GTDB taxonomy): domain Bacteria; phylum Cyanobacteriota; class Cyanobacteriia; order Cyanobacteriales; family Laspinemataceae; genus Laspinema. The sequence goes on along the minus strand of NZ_JAMXOT010000125.1, from coordinate 31,720 downwards.
TTCCAGCCCTGTTCGTAAGCGGTTTTAATGCCCCGCCACAATTCTTCGTTGGTCAGTCCTTTGTTAATGATATCCCGCATCCGCTGCGTTCCCGCTTCTGGGGCAAAAGTCAGCCCACTGGTGCGGGTACCCCCGAGGATATTGGCAATATTTTCATCAAAGCGATCGACCCGTTGCGATGGCAGGGAGAGGGAAATATTTTGGTCCTTGAGTCGGTTTTTGATTTCCATTCCCACCGCAGGCAAGGCGAGATAGTCCGAACAACTCAGGGATAATAGAGAAAATTCGTTATAGCCGGTGGCCCTCATTCCAGCTTCGATCGCCTCGATTACTTGGTCTGGATCCACATCTCGGGCGGGACGAGTCAACATTCCTGGTTGACAGAAGCGACAACCGCGAGTGCATCCTCGGCGAATTTCCATTGTCAGGCGATCGTGCACCGTTTCCACATAAGGCACTAACCCGATGGAATAGGCAGGAATCGGGGTGGCAACTCGCCGCAAGACCCGTTTGGGCACTCCGGGACGGTTGGGATGCACGGATCCATCCTCCGCCATATCGTAGAACTGGGGAACGTACACTCCCGGAACTTGGGCTAAATCAAACAGCAATTCTTCCCGAGTCAATCCCGCAGCTTTGCCTTCTTCCAGCACTAACCCAATTTCCGGCAGGAGTTCCTCCCCATCACCGAGGGCGATAAAGTCAAAGAACTCAGCGTAGGGTTCTGGATTAGAGGTGGCGGTTTGGCCCCCGGCGAATATGAGGGGCCAGCTTCCGGTTTCCACGTTCCAGGGACCTGGACTAGAACGCTCTTGGGCGGTGAGGGGAATGCCCCCTAGGTCCAACATTTCTAAGATATTCGTGGCCCCAAGTTCATAACTGAGGCTGAACCCAAGGATGTCAAATTCCGGCAGCGATCGCTTGGACTCCACGGAAAATAACGGAGTCTGAGTATTTCGCAGCTTCAAAACCAGGTCTGCACCGGGTAAATAGGAGCGATCGCAAAGCTGTCGCGGTTGGGCATTCAAAATATTGTATAGAATTAGATGCCCTAAATTGGAGGCTCCTACCTCATAAACTTCTGGATAGGTGAGCACCCAACGCACAGCGGCACTTTCCCAAGGTTTATGCACCGCCCCCAATTCATTACCCAGATAACGAGCGGGTTGTAAGATGTCTGGGGTGAGGAGTTTCTCTACTGCAACTGACACGGCAACTCTCTACTTTCTAATGGTTCTCGATGCCCTTCATCAGGGCCAAGCCACATCCAGTCCATACTGATGCACTGATGCGCCATTCGAGCCTCTTTATTTTATACGCTTGCAGGGAAGGATCAAGGCTGAACGCTCAAGAGCAAAAGCTCAAGGCTGAAGAGATTCTACCAGGACCGCCCCATCCATTCCCTCTCCTCTCCCTCTCCTCTATAGATAGAGACAATCCATCTACTGCCCCCTACATCCCAGATTCCATCTCAAAAAATCATCCCTAATCCGGTGTTCGTAGTAACGACTTCAGTCGTTCTCTTAGGGAACTCCACAAAATAAACTATCCAAAACCCACACCCTGTTCGCGCAGCGTTCCGCTAGGAAAGGGTGGGGCTACCAGGACTCAGCCCGCCTGCGCGGCGTCATAGAGTCTTGTTAAAGTCTTCAACGGACAGCTTTACGCCAATCTTGTAGCAGGTGGATAACATTTCAATGCCGGAAATTCTAAATTTATTTAAAATTAAGCCATCTTTGTTTTAATACATTTACCCCTAGAAGTTATCTCAGAAAAATATAAAATCCTAGCCACAAATTCCCTAATCAAAAATAAATATCTCCTGATTATCCCCAATTATGCCATCTTACTCAGCCAAAGAATCCGCCTATTTCCATCTGAAAATTATTTGCTCATAAAAAAATAGCCAACCACAGAAATTCATAAGTCATAACCACCGGAGAATCATAAAACGTCAACTCTGAGCTTCCCATGCAACAGGGGCAAACCCCCAGTTTCTCATACCTTCTGGGAATTTGCCCCTGTTGAAATAGATTTTGCAAACATCCTTAAGTTAATCGAATCAAAGCCAAATATACGGTTAACAGCTCAGAAATAGTTCTAAGTCAAAACGGCTTCAAATTCCGCCCGAGTGTCAAATAGCTCAAAAACCCTATCGAGTTGAGTGATTTCAAAAATAATCCGAATCGATGGAGAGACACCACATAAACTAAAGCGGCGGTTGAGCCGGTGAGCTAGACTCATTGCTGAAACTAACGCCATCAGACCCGCACTATCCAGAAAATTGACATTTTCCATATCGACCAGAACCGTAGAAGGGATCGAAGACTGCACGACTGTGGTGAGTTGAGTTTGAAGTGCAGCAGCATTAGAGGCATTGAATTCACCCTGTAACCGAACGAAGCTAATTTCGGGACTGGCAACATTAGTAAGCATTTGTTTAACCTCGACTGAAGCCTATTTTTTAGTCAATTTAACATCTTGTTTTTATAATGTAGTCTAGTTTCCGGAAAATCTTCTATAGAGGGGGAGTGATTTCGTTGAATCTTTTTATTTAATCCAAGTTTTATAAAGTTTTCATTAAGAAGCTCTAAAACGTATTAAATTATACTCAAGTGTCTCAGTGATCTCCACAAGTCCAGAAAAATTGGGATAGTGAACTTGATATCACAGACTGTCAAATTCTTATGCGATCGAAATCACTAACAAAGGCCGCCTCTTATCACTCGATCTGGTCAAGATTCAGCGGACAATGACAGATGTATCGAATTCTCCCGATCGACCCCATGCGAGGTACCGCAGTGATTCGTCAACTGGTAGAGAAAGCGCTCTATATCAAACAGCTAACTCCAGATATCGAAAATGGTATCAACTCTGAGTTAAGCCGCCTTGGTTATATCGATGATGTAGATTATGAAGCTCTGGAATTATTAATGGCAGAAATGGATGCAGGTCGGATTCAATTAGTGGCAAGTCGCTAAAACATCCAACAAGCTGGCATCCAAAACCCAATTCCAACTCAAAAACAGCCTTCAATCGGTTGCAACCCCTGAATCGGGGTGCATTGGACCCGCCAACCGACTGCTCAGGTCCCAGTCTGACTGGACTGGTTTCCCCGGGTCAAAAAGAAACTTTAGGGGATCAAAAAGTGCGGTAAACTGTCTTCAGGTTTTTTATGCTGACCTGGATCGGGTTGTCACGTCGTCATGCAGTTTGCCAAACGTTTAGAAAAAATTCCTCCCTATCTATTTGCGGAGATTGACCGCAAGCGCAACGAACTCATCGCCCAAGGGATTGACATCATTAATATGGGAGTCGGCGATCCGGACAAACCGACTCCGGCACATATTCTTCAGGCTATGCATGAGGCGATCGAGGATCCCGCAACCCATAACTATCCCCCGTATCAGGGAACCCAGGAGTTCCGGGAAGCAGCGGTCAAATGGATGGAGAAACGGTTTGGGGTGAAAGGATTAGACCCAGACCAAGAAATTGTCTCTTCAATTGGCTCAAAAGAAGCGATTCATAATACTTTTTTAGCCTTTGTGGAACCGGGAGACTATACCTTAATTCCGGATCCCGGTTATCCAGTTTATCGGTCCTCAACTCTGTTTGCCGGTGGCGAACCCTATACCATGCCACTGACACCAGAACGAGAATTTTTACCAGATTTAGAGGCGATTCCAGAAGATGTGGCGCGGCAGACTAAATTGTTGTGGATTAATTATCCCAGCAATCCCACTGGGGCGATCGCCTCTTTAGAATTTTTTGAAAAATTAGTCGCATTTTGTTGCAAACATGACATCTTGTTATGTCACGATCATGCTTATGCAGAAATGGCTTATGACGGCTATAAACCCCCCAGCGTCTTAGAAGTCCCCGGTGCCAAGGATGTCACCCTAGAATTTCACAGTTTGTCTAAAGCCTATAACATGACCGGATGGCGCATCGGTTTTGTCGTGGGGAATGCCAAAGGAATTCAGGGATTGCGTCAGGTGAAATCCAATGTAGATTCGGGAGTATTTAAGGCGATTCAACGAGCAGCAATTGCCGGATTTTCCACCACTGAAGAAGAACTGCAATCGGTGATTTCTGTGTATCAAAATCGCCGAGATATCTTAATTCAAGGGTTACAATCTCTCGGCTGGCCGATTTCACCCCCGAAAGCCACCCTATATGTCTGGACTCCCGTTCCCCCAGGCTATTCTTCTGCGGAGTTTGTGACGTTGCTCTTAGAAAAATGCGGCATTATCGTCCCACCGGGGAACGGATATGGCGCGGCAGGGGAAGGGTTTTTTAGAATTGCTTTAACCCTACCGGAAGAGAGAATAATGGAAGGGATTCACCGCATGAAAGATGCGGGAATTCGGTATCGATAAGCAAGCGAGTGTAGGGGTGGGAGGCGACTGCCTGTGAGGAGTTTCCCAGGGCATCACGGTAGGGAGAAGGGGGGGAAAGAAACCGGGTTTCTGTCTTAGATTTGGGCGGGATGCCAGAGATGGCGACAAGAAACCCGGTTTCTGAACCCTGTAGTGATGTTCAAGAAACCCCTTCAGGCGATCGCTAACACCCATCAAAGGCTTCAGGATGAGCTTGCCAAACCTGTTGAACAAACCCTCGGAGGCGATCGTGGGCGATCGCCGAAAAGCCGGGTTCTGGGGGCGGAAAACTTTGGAGTTCCGTCAACAAAGGAATCACTTCCGTATCTAAAGCCAAGCGGAATAAACTTTGAGGCCAAACGAGATCTGCCCCCTGGCGTAGATCATACAGTTCCCGGGATTCATCGGGAAAGGGTGGACGGGTCAGCACGGGACCCACGGCCAACATCAGGGGCCTCAACCATAACATCGAACGACTTGCCAAAATTTGAATCACTTCGGCATAGAGGCAAGTTTGGTGATGTTCGAGACAGACAATCTGGCAAGGTTGAAAAGAACAAGAAAACTGCATGAATTAGTTTTAAAGCACCCTAAAAACGGCACAGACAACCGGGGTTTGGCTAAAGTGGAGAATCCAGAGCGGATCGAGAGGTGGTTACCCCTTTAGCTGAGACAGTCCGTCGGAGGAAGGCAACTTGCACTTAGGCAATGGTACATCCGGAGAAGGAGGTTAGTTCCCTGAAAAATGGTGGAAACCTGGGAAAGGCGCGATCGCGAATCGGTTCTCAATTCCGAGGAGGACATCCCCACTCAAAGAGTGGACGATTTCTGAGGAGTTCCAAAACTTGTCAGGGTTCAAAGCTTTACCTCCTAAAAGTCGTTTACCCTTGAACTTTATTGTGGAGCAATTCCAAAAGTGCCATGAATTGACCCCTTAAAATGAATCGAGACTTACTCCACCCCAGGAATTCTGAAAACCCATGAGAATGGTTTGCATCTCCCGGTCAGCTAGATATAATAACTTACTCAGGAGATGGAGTTAGGATTCTAGCCCTGTCAAAACCGGGTTAACTCAGGAAGAAAAAAGTGGATGGGAGTGTAGCCTCCCTGAAAAACTGCCCAGGTTGAGTCGGCACGGGTCCCTCAGCAAGGTCTTAAAAAAAATCTGAAAAAAGGGTAGGTTACGCTTGATGGGGACAAAACTTCCACTTTTCCCGATGAGAACATGATATCGTTCAAGCCAGTCTTAAGATTATGTTAATAAACTAAGGCTTATAACCCGTGGGAGGGTGCTGATGGCAACTGGGCTCTTCCAGCCCCTGTTAACCGCTATGGCTGTACTATCCGCAAACAAAACATTTTCATTATGAGAAATTGGGTGAAACCGCAAATATTTTCTTGGCTACTCCCAGCGGCAACTGCCGTGTTACTACTATCGGCTCCCGCGCAAGCGGCTAGACTCGAATACTGGCGTTTTGATACGGCTCAAAACCGACTCCACTTTACGACTGCCGGAGGGGTTCAACCGAAAGCCCAATTAATCGCCAATCCCACACGCCTTGTGATTGATTTGCCCGGGACTACTCTGGATCGATCGACGGTAACTCAACCCGTTGGCAGTCCAGGATTTGAGTCGATTCGGGTGGGACAGTTTGAGTCAGACACGGCTCGATTAGTGATTGAATTAAGCCCGGGTTATACCCTAGATCCGCAACAGGTGCAATTCCGGGGCATCACTCCCACGGAATGGACGGTTGACTTACCGACACCGCAACGGATTGGGACCGCATCAAGTGGATCGGCGGTGGCGGCGTCACCGGCTCAATCGGGCAGCGGAGTTCAAATCGAAAATGTTCAAGTGACGCCGGATGGATTTTTTATCCGGACCCGAGGGGGGCAGCCTCAAGTCAAAATGGAGCGGAATAGCGATCGCTCTTTATATGTCGATATCCCCGGGGCCACTATCTCCCCCAACATGGGCTCACGAGACCAACTGTTCGATCGCCACGGAGTTGCTCGCATGAGTGTCCGACCCCTGGAAGGGTCAGATCCTGGAGTGCGCGTGACCTTCGTATTATCGGATACTAACTCCAATTGGCAGGTCACGGCGAGCAACCTGGGTGGCGTGGTGGTTTTGCCCAGTCCTCAAGGTCCTAGGGTCGGGTCCGGATCTGTGGCAATGGCGCAGAATCCCAGTAGCGATCGCATGGTCACCATTGAAGGTATTGAACTTCAACAAGATGGGTCCCAACTTTTAATCCAATCCAATCAACCGTTCACCTACACCAGTGAATGGGACCGCACTTCCGGAGCTTATCGCATCGTCATTCCCTCGGCTCAGTTAGGCAATGGGGTCCAACCGCCTCAGTCTACAAATCGCGGTGCTTTTTTATGGGTAAAGTTGCAGCAAGAAGACCCCCAAACCGTGGCAATTCTGGTCCAACCCGCAGCCGGGGTGCGGATTGGACCCCTGACCCAACCCAGTCCACAATTGCTCTCGGTGACCTTACAACGTCCGGGTAACGTCGCAGCGGCCCCTAATTCCAGGACCTCCGTTCCCACCGCCCCGGCACCGATGAATTATCCTGCGCCGTCGCCGATGCGATCGCGAGATGGCAGACGAGTTGTGGTCATCGATGCTGGACATGGCGGTCGAGACCCTGGGGCCGTTGGCATTGGGGGACTCCAAGAAAAGGGAGTCGTCATGGACATTTCCAACCAGGTGGCGAGACTTTTAGAACAAAATGGCGTCCAAGTTGTCATGACTCGTCAGGATGACCGGGAAATCGATTTAGCCCCTCGGGTTCAACTGGCCAACCGGGTCAATGCAGATATTTTTGTCAGTATTCACGCCAATGCGATTGATATGAGTCGCCCGGATGTGAACGGCATTGAGACTTATTATTATTCCAGCGGTCAGCGTCTGGCTCAAACGATTCATAACAGCCTCTTGCAAGGGACTGGCGCTCGCGATCGCCGGGTGCGGCAAGCGAGATTTTACGTCTTGCGCCATACCTCCATGCCTGCGGTCTTACTGGAAGTCGGGTTTGTCACGGGTGCAGAAGATGCCCCAAGGCTGGCAAATGCCGCTTACCGGACTCAATTAGCTCAGGCGATCGTCCAGGGTATTCTACAATACCTGCAAAATCCCTAGTTCGCCTCTCGATCGGAAATCTTTCTGAAAAATTCCCGAATTTTGGCTGCTGAGTGCTGATTTTTAACCCATACACTTCTCGCAAATCAACCACCCGTGTCTAACTTTTTTGAGTCTGACCTGCGTCCCTTGCATGACGATTGTCCAGGACAAAGCGATGGGTTTGTCCGCAATACTGGCTCTTCTGACTATCTATCCAGTTCCATTGTGGGTTCCCCCCCCTATCCCCCTGGGGCTAATGGCCACAACCAACGACCTAGAATAGGGGTTTTTGACAGTGGTCTGGGGGGCCTGACTGTCTTGCGAGAACTCTACCGCCAGCTTCCCCAGGAATCTGTTCTTTATTTTGGGGATACCGCTCGTCTTCCTTATGGCACTCGCTCTCAAGCAGAAATTGTCCAATTTGTGCGCGAGATTCTCTACTGGATGATGACCCAGAATGTCAAAATGGTCATTATGGCCTGCAATACCAGTTCCGCTCTGGCCCTGGAAATGGTACAAGCGGAGTTTCCAGTGCCGATGTTGGGCGTGATTTTACCGGGCGCTCGGGCGGCAGTGAGTCAAGGTCGCCGCATTGGGGTGATTGCGACCCCGGCAACCGCGGCTAGCAATGCATATCGGCGGGCGATTCAAGAAATGAATGCAGAGTCGCGGGTTTGGCAAGTGGGTTGTCCGGAGTTTGTCCCTTTAATTGAAGGCAACCTAATTAATGACCCTTACACGATGGAGGTGGCAAGGGAATATTTGGCTCCTCTACAAGAGCAGCAAATCGATACGTTGGTTTATGGCTGTACTCACTATCCCCTTTTAGCTCCAGTTTTCAAGAGTATTTTGCCGAGTTCGGTCCAGTTGGTGGATCCGGCTGTTCATGTGGTGGCAGCGGCGGCTCGGGAGTTGGAGATGTTAGGGTTGCGCGAGACTCGTCCGGCACTCCCTACTCGATTTACGGTGAGTGGTTGTGCTCAAGAGTTTGCTCAACGGGCGGTGCATTTACTCGGATGTACTCCAGTCGTGTCCAAGGTTTGTTTACCTGTGTTAGAAGGTCAGCCTTTGCCTGTGGAACCTTGATCAACGGGCTGTTTCCATTTGCTCTGAGTATTAAGGCGGCCTTTTGCCCGATGTAGAGTGGGTTAGGGCCGTCTTTGTTGATCAATTTTGGGGGTCTGGCTCCTAGATTTTGGTGTCTGGCTGAGGCGATCGCCCCAGGGCCGGTTATTTTAAGGGGAGTCGAAAGCGATCGCCACTCAGCTTGAGGGCGATCGCTCTGCACTGGAATCGTTCTGCGGCATCTGAATCCCGCAGGAACACCGCTTCAGGGTCTCGAACTCGACCCTCTCGCGTGTCGCCCTGCCAAACTCAATAGCAAATAAATGGTTAACAAATAACCTGTTGCCAGAACCGGAATAATCAAAGGCATATCAGTGTAAGTCATAGTACGGCCAGAAATGAAAGCGTGGGAGTCGTCAACGAAAATAGTCATAGGAATTCTGTCAGCACTTTCAAGCAGAATTTGCTTCAAAATACTGGCATGGGCCTTGTAGGACCCATATAGTCGCTCGGTGAAAACCCCTTTTAAAATCTTGAGGACCTATTGAGACTTCCTCGAACCCCTCCAGTTACAGCCGTAACCTTCAAAGCTGGAAATACATCCCGTCCAAAAGATCTCTATCGTTCTAGGTTTTCGATGGATCCCAGGTATCCCGAGCAATGCAACAGTGTGAATGGGAGTGGTGAATGCCAAACCCAATACCATCGGTCTTGCGGTGACCGAGAAAAACCCACTCTAGGTTTTTCAGGGTTCTGGCTACTCCTTGCTTTCCCAAAGCAACAAGCTGCCTGGGAGCGAACGAAACACAAGAAGCGATCATCAAAGAAAATCCAGACTGAAAGCCACCCGTCTTGGGTTTACTGAAAGTAACCCACTCTGGGTTTTTTTCTCATCCAATTATCTAATCTACATCCCAAGCGCCAAGTGACCTAGGAGAAGTTCTGATCTCTAGATCAGTCTCTTAGTTAACAATCTGTTACTTGAACACTCTCTTTGGAGGCAAACCATATCAGGTAGCGTTGCTACACTTATGGATGGAATCTTTAAATTCTTACTTCTTACCCTAACACAAGCGGGTTAAGTTTTCCAGGGTTTTTGCAACTTTATTTAACAATTCTTTAAAAAGAGGCCAAGACATCGGTCCGATGAGCTTTTCAGGATATTTTTATGAGAAAAGTGTCGGATTGGGAGAGGCTTCGCTTAGAATATATGTAAAATTTCGTAACTTTACGTCTGAGTCGGCCTATCCATGACCTCAACCACCTCCCTATTTTCCCCGGTTGAAGCAGACCTGCGGTTGTTAACCGAGAACCTGAAACAGCTAGTTGGTGCCCGTCACCCCATTTTGTTCGCTGCGGCGGAGTACCTTTTTGGGGCCAAGGGAAAACGGATGAGGCCAGCAATCGTGCTGTTGCTCTCGCGGGCCTTGTCACCCGATGGAGAGATCACCCCTCGTCATCGCCGATTAGCAGAAATCACGGAAATGATCCACACCGCCAGCTTAGTCCATGATGATGTAGTGGACGAATCGGAACTCCGCCGAGGAGTGCCGACGGTTCATAGTCGATTTGGCAATCGTGTGGCGGTGTTAGCTGGGGACTTCCTGTTTGCTCAATCGAGCTGGTATTTAGCCAATTTAGATAACCTAGAAGTGGTCAAATTGCTCTCGGAAGTGATTATGAATCTAGCCGAGGGAGAGATTCAGCAAGGGCTGAATCGATATGACAGCAGCTTAGGAATTGAAGCTTACCTAGAAAAAAGCTACTATAAAACCGCCTCCTTAATTGCCAACAGTTCTAAAGCGGCGGGTATATTAAGTGAGGTAGATGAAGAGTTAGCCGAAAACTTCTATCAATATGGACGCCAGATTGGTCTAGCGTTTCAAATTGTGGATGACATTTTAGACTTCACGGGTTCAACAGATGTTTTAGGAAAAAATGCGGGTTCGGACCTCAGCAGCGGCAATCTGACGGCACCGACGTTATATGCGTTGGAAGAGAAACCCTATTTAGAGGTTTTAATAGAGCGCGAGTTTGCCGAAGAGGAGGATTTAGCCGAAGCGATCGCCTTGATTAAAGACTCCAATGGTATCCCTCGTGCTAGGGAATTGGCCGCTTTCCATGCTCGGGATGCGGTCAAGCACTTAGAGGGGCTGCCCCCAGGCGAATGTCATCAAGCCTTGGTAAAGTTGGCGGATTATGTACTGAGTCGCTTGTATTAGCAATGAGCGTTCAGCCGGTCGGGTGGATCGTCATGTAGCGAAATCGCACCGAAGATGAACCGTTAACGGTCCGTTGAGGGTGTTGAGGGTTTGGAAGCGATCGCCGTCGATGGCTCTAGTTTTCATGGGATGCGATCGCGCTTAACCCTTGTTCTGGAAATGGCGATCGCCATTCAAGTTGCCGATCAACTTGCTAAATTTCCCTCCGCCATTTTGGGACCTCTGCTGCGGCAGTGGCACCGAAACCCAGGAACGAAGGAGGGAGTTGGCCAGCCAGGGTCCAGTGTTCAGGCCCTTGAGCCCATGAACCGAGAGCATTTTGTAGAATAGATCCATCAAGGCGGTGGAACGATTCACCCGACAACCGATTTAACAAAGCGGTTGCCCGGTTAACAGAGTGCTAAACAGAAAGAAAACCCGACCGAAGTCAAAACCAATCGCCCTCACCACCCAGGTGAGCCAGACTAACCCTTTGCCCTCTAGCTATTTCTTGAGACTGTTCAGGGGAGAGGTCCTCCAAAAGGGCTAACCTGACCAAACCGGGACTCCCCCCCGGATCGGAATTAGGCAATATCCGGCGGGACCGGGCGAGATTTCAGCGGGTAGGACTTCTGTTGCAGATGCTGTTGTAACTGGGCCTGAATCAAGGTTTGAAGGTCCTGACGGCGGACCTCCGTACCGGCGGAAACATCTCCTGACTTTTCAAAAAAAACCACACTATCGAGGGTATCAATTGCCACCATCTGAAATAAAATATGAATGACCGGGACCGGCACAGCGACGGCTTGTGAATCTTTGGGAGCATAAGTACCATTGCTGGCGTCCTTAACTGAAGGAAAAGCATAAATTACCTGTTTCTCCAGATCGGGTTGAGCGCGATTGCGTAACGCCGTCACCATCCACCGTTGATTAAGAGTTTGCAGGATATAATACTGGGAATGGCGCAATTGCAAAGCCAGTTGCTTCAACGCTGGCGCGATCGCAGCCACGATACCAGGAGTTTGACCATCTTGGGGTGCATTGTCAATCAGAAGCTGAACTTGTCGATCTAAATTCATTGTTAAATAGGTCGAGCTTTCTATCATCCATTTAAGTTTAGCTGTAGTCATCCCTAGCTGGACTAGGGGGTTGATACTTACCAAAACCACCATGATGGGAAAAATCGAGGGGAGCGTGGAAGAAGATATTTTTCAACTTCTATTTACAGAACTCCAGCAAAATACCCGTTCTTCTGACCAAAAATGCCGGGAAGTCGCCGATCGCATTGCGGCAGAAGTTAACCGGATTTGCCAAGAAAGTCAAAGAATTAAAGCATCAGGAGAAGAAGAAAAATGGAGAGTTACCTTATCGCGACATCGCTTACAGCAATGTCTATTTTACTATAATTTTGGGGCGCGTGGGGGGAGAGTGGAATTACACAGTACCCTCAGTGCGATGGTTTATCGCTACATCACGCCGCCTCAAATCCAGTCGAGTTATCAGGCTCGCTTGAACTTGATTGAAGATTTTCTACAAGGATTTTATGTGGAATCCTTAAATGCGTTTCGACGAGAAGCGCAACTGGAAGGGACCTTTTCCCCCACGACCTTGTTAGAACTGTCGGAATATATGGCATTTACCGAACGGTATGCTAAACGACGGATTCCGCTATCGGGAGGGCGATCGCAACAACTGCTGATCTTGCGTGCACAAACCTTTTCCCAACAGCAACCGCCAGAAACAACCGTCGATATGGAACAGGCTGCGGAAGGGTCCTCTTTAGACTCAGACCAAACCTGGAATGACTCCTCCGTGCAGCAAGTGCGAAATGCGATGGTCGATCGCGATCTAGAACCTGCCGATGATTCCTTACGCGAAACCGTCATCAAAGAAGTGCTGGCTTACCTGCAAGAGAGAGGACAAAACGACTGTGCGGACTATTTTATCTTGCGATTGCAAGATTTACCCACCAATGAAATCGAAGAAATTTTAGGCGTGAGTCCCAGGCAGCGGGATTACTTACAGCAGCGCTTTAAATATCATTTGATTCGATTTGCCCTCTCTCACCGCTGGGAACTGGTCCATGAATGGTTAGAAGCCGATTTAGAGCGAAACTTAGGGTTAACCCCGGAACGGTGGCAACAATTTCAAGACAGCCTAGAAGCTCCCCAACGGAAATTACTCCGATTAAAGCAACAAGGCGCGAAGGATTCAGACATTGCCAAACTCTTAGAATGTACAGTGAACCAAGTGCAAAAACGGTGGTTTAGACTATTAGAAGCCGCATGGCATCTTCGCAACGAGCGCGATTCCGGAAATAATGCATCTACAGATGAATAGGGGGGTAAGACATGGATAGGGACGAGCAAGTTTTTCAAAACCTTGCCAACTCAGAGGCTATTCAAGAGCGAATTCTCGGGTGGCTGTTCCAACTCTCTGAGCCAGACTCGATACCGCAAATGGAAGAGCTAACCAGTCCGGAAACACCTCCGGGAGCAGACTTCACGAACCGTTTAGCTCAGAATAACTTAGACCCTCTCGATTCTGAACCAATCGAGCGATCGCCCTCAATCGAGGGTGACTTGGAAGCAGGGTTTAGCGAACTGGACGAGGGAGTGAGTCTCAACCCAGAGCAATCACTTAAACCAGGAGAGATACCTGCCGTGCAAGACCGTTTTTACACACTTGTGAAACGCCGACTGGAAACTGAAATTCAACATCATCCCCCCCTGTTTCCCTGGGAAAATGAACTGTTGGATTACGAACCTGACTATTTAGATTTCCCAGAAGAGAAAAAAGTTCCTGCCTTCGATTGGTTGACCCAGTTGCCCTTATTGAGTTTGCCCGTCACTCTCCCGGCGACTGTGCTCACCCAACTTTTAGAAGAATGCCGGGTTCTGATCCAATCTTCCCTACAAGATGGCGCTAAATTAGTCCGTGCAGTAGAAGGATTATTTCCCGATCGCCGTCCTCAACTCCATCAGTTAGCGGGATGGGCCCTGGCGATGTCTCCAACTCGTGGATCCAGTGCCGAGGCGCTCAATCCCCTGGCCAGTGGAAGCGTTGATTTTCCCCCCACCTACGAAGGGGCCAGTACGGATCAGCAAATGGTCCTCTGCTTACTGGCGGCCCGAGAAATTATGGGGACCCTGACCTTAAGCGTCAGTGCCTCGGGAGGGCCAGTCGAACGACAATGGCTCACCAGTGCCGGAATGTTGAGCATTCGGGTGGAATCTGTCGGGAAACCGAATCATGACCCCTCAAAAGAGACTCAATCCCTAGGATGTCTGCGAGTCCGGGGTGAACTGCCCTCCGGTGGGACCTTACAACTGCGCGGCGGTGAGGCTCAATCTACCACCTCTCGTCCCAATGCCGGATGTTTGCACGTTGAACTGTTTGAACCCCAACCGGACTGCTCCTATTTATTAGAAGTGCGCTTCCATAACGAATACCATAACACCCTGACCTTTGTCGTGCGTCTCTCCTAGAACCGGCAACGGCAGCATTCATCCGCTCTATAGAGTAAATTAGGAAGGAATAAAGACACTCTTTTGCTCTTTTATCCTTCATCACTATGTTTAACTCGTCAGGGATTCGGCATCTGTCCCTTATTCCCATCTGGCGTAGGATCCGACAGCAAATCCAGGCGAGCAAACCTCCGACTCCGGAGGACTCGTTAATGCTGCGGGTGCTGGTGCAGGCCCTTGTGATCGTCGGGATTATTGCAACGGATGTGGCGGCAGGGACGACGATGAGCCTTTGGGCAGTCCCCTTGAGCATTCTGGGAGCAACCTGGAGTTGGTATCGCCGCCGCGATCGCAATATTGCTGTTAAATTTTTGCTCGCAATTGGGATGCTCGTCGCCCTCGGTGCGTTTTTTGGGCGCTTAATTGAGGCACTCAACGATACCCGGGTAGTTCTGGCTGAACTGCTGATTCAAGTTCAGGTTCTCCATAGTTTCGACCTCCCCCGACGCTCGGATTTGGGCTATTCGATGGTGATCGGATTGATCCTGTTGGGGGTAGCGGGAACCGTCAGCCAAACTTTAGCCTTTGCCCCGTTATTATTAATCTTTTTGGCGATCGCCTTGCCGACGTTGGTCTTCGATTATCGATCGCGCCTGGGACTGAAACCGCAGAAACGTCCCACAGGAAGCCAAAAACAAAAGAAAATCAACTCTTCTCAACTGGGTTTTTACGCTTTCCTGTTTAGTCTGGTTCTGGCGATCGGACTGGTCATTTTTGCCGTCATGCCGCGCTTTCCTGGCTATCAATTACAGACTTTTCCCGTGAGTTCTCCCATTGAAATCCCCGGAGATTTAGATGGCCGTCAAATTGTCAATCCGGGCTACGGCAACGGCGAAGGAGACGGCACCGGGGGGGATGGCACCGATGGGCCCGGAGAGATTGATGATACCTTTTATTATGGGTTCAATACCCGGATGAACCAAAATCTCCGGGGCGAAATGAAACCCAAAGTTGTGATGCGGGTGCGATCGCAAGCGGAGGGATTTTGGCGCGTCTTGGCGTTTGACCGCTATACCGGGAAAGGCTGGGAAATCGGTCGCAATGAAGAGGCAACCACCCTGCGCCGTCCTACTTGGTCTTATCAATTTAATGTTCCCATCGACCGGACCCGACTGGGGAGAACTCAGGAAATTGTTCAAAGCTATACAGCAGTTTCGGATTTACCGAATATTATTCCGGCCCTGTATGAGCCGGAATCTCTTTATTTTCCCACGGAACAGGTGACCTTCGATACGGAAGGTAGTCTGCGATCGCCCTTGGGTTTGGTGGAAGGGCTAACTTACACGGTGATTTCAGAAGTCCCCTATCGCGATCGCACCGCCCTTTCTCAAGCCCCCACAACCTATTCAAAGGCGATTCGCAATCATTATCTGCAAGTCCCTCCAGAAATCAGCGATCGCGTGCGCCAACAGACGGAGGAAATTCTAGCAGGTGCACCCAATCCCTTAACCTCCCCTTACGAACAAGCCCTCTACCTGGCTCAATATCTCAAACAAAACTACAGCATTCCCAACGACCCCTTTGGGCTGCCTTTTTTAGGACCTGAAGATGATTTGGTCGAAACCTTTCTGTTCCAACAACAGGGGGGCTATCCCGACCACTTCTCCACCGTCTATACCGTGATGTTGCGTTCCATTGGGATTCCCTCCCGGTTAGTCGTGGGGTTTGCACCGGGCGAGTTTAATCCCTTTACCGGACTTTATGTGGTTCGTAATACAGACGCCTATGCCATGACAGAGGTGTATTTTCCCGAATATGGTTGGTTTGCCTTTGATCCGATTCCGGGTCATGAAATCATTCCCCCATCCATTCAAGAATATCAACCCTTTAGCGTGTTGCGGATGTTGTGGCGGTGGGTTGCAGGGTGGCTGCCTTCTCCAGTGACGGGATTTCTGCAAGCAGTGTTTTCTATCCTGGGCGGTTGGCTGGTGGGAAGCATTGTCTGGGTATTGCGGCTGTTTACCCGAGGCTGGTTGGGACTCTTTACGGGTGCTATTTTACTCACGGGTTTGGCATTTCTGGGTTGGTTAGCTTGGAGTGGCTTCCAACAATGGCGCTATCGTCGGTTTTTGGCAAAAATGCCCCCAGTGGAACGACTGTATCAGCAAATGCTGGATACGTTAGGACGCCAGGGATATCGCAAACATCCGGCGCAAACCCCGTTCGAGTATGCGCGAGCGTTGCACCAACATCAACCCCAGACTGACGCATCCGCAGTTGAGGAGATTTCTCACGCTTATGTGAGTTGGCGTTATGGGGGTCGTGAACCGAATCTTGGTCTTCTCCAGCAACGGTTAGAAGAGTTGAAAAGGCGATCGCAACTCCGCCGAAAGTAGGAGGAGTTAGGTCAAGTGGAGTGAGGGCGAAAAAACGGATTTTGTTTAACAGTAAACGGTGACGTCCTCACCGCATTCATCAGCTAAATAACATAATGCTCGGAAGCGTAGCCCTACAAACTGCTCATAAAATGGGTTGAGTTTACATAGGGGCGGAATGTGAAATAAGACGCGACCCCAGATTTTGATATCCCGTTCAAATGGACATTGGGCGGGAATCATTTTACACAAGCTATGTGCCAGTTGGCGATCGCGAATTTCTAAGCGATCGAGCCACTGCTTGAGTGGGCCTAATGGCTGAAAAAATTGCCGGTGTGGATGAGTTGGAACCCTAGAGCGATCGCTTGGTGGGGTTGCTTTTTCAGAAAGCTCTATCCAAGTCATGCGAATTAGATGCTGTATGGTATAATCTAATACATTCATCTGGTTTCCTCTGTTGTTACGAGCGGGTGCTAAGTCAGCACTTGCATGGACATTACAGCCTTTTATCTGGTCAACCCGGATGGCTCTCAATCTAGTGACTGATCCGCAAGAGGTTTAGGTTTCCCAAGGGGGCGGTCGGATTTGGCCTTGAGGTTCTCCTCTTTCAAACTCTTTCGATCTTCTCTAGTTTCTGTGAAAATGGGACGGACTTCTATCACCAAGATGAATAATCTCTATCACGGCTTAGTAGCGATCGCGATCGCTCTAATTTCAGCTTTTTTACCCTAGGCTAACTCCCAGGGCTAGTCTAAATCGGCGCAAAGCCCTAAAACCTGACTCTCTTTCAAGCTCAAAATCGCTTATTTTGAGGATAAAATTTTCTAATCTCTTTCAGTAAGTTTGACTCAAGCATAGTGGACCTCTATCGAGAGTCTTTCTGACTTGAATACTCACCCAAGCAGGGAAGGGGTAAATCCCGCCCATCTTGTCAAACTGATGTCGGGCATCTCTATAGACCCATTCAGCTCATCCAATCTCTCTCTATTGGGGTATTTATACACAAAAAATAGTGTTTTTGGAGTTTAGAGTTATAAAATAAAATTAATAAAAATCTGTGAACTTTTCCAGGTAAAAAGCAATCTTTGGCTGGTTGGTTATTAAGTTCATAGAGGGTTGTTGAAATTCAAGCAACCCCAATTTGAGTCCAATTAGGATAATAATATCCAGAACCAGAGGAATAGCAGGCAAATCTTATAAAATCCACCCTAAGAGCGATGAAAAAAATCAGGGAAGGCTGTGAAAATAAAACATAGACTTCTGGCAGCAGTCGGAAGTGAAACCAAAGCCCGGTGATGCCTTCAACAGGCTGATTAGATGTCTGAAAAAAGGCCAAAATCAGGCATCGGTTTATTAACCTCAAAACAAACAGGAATGAATGCCAACTTTATGAAGACGGTTAACTTGTCTATTTTACGAACGGTGGGAGCTTTTGCGATGGGGGGGCTATTAGTCGGGTTCATGCCCCTTGCTACACCGGGTCCCAAAAACGTGATGAACCCAGGAGACTCTATCCAGTCACAACCTGGAGAATTAACGGGATATGTAGAAATACTATTTACGGAACCCGGAGACCCCTGCATTCAGAGTCAAGAAAGATATCTCGATCCCGGGACGAAAGTTGTGATTCAAAATAGCGATCGCCAGCCGATCGCCACAGGAATGTTAGGGGTAGGGACCCCGCAACCTTTACAAGCGGGTTTTTCTAAAATGACCTGTAAATTTCCTCTGGTTGTAGAAAATATCCCCGAACTTCAGAACTATATTATTAAGCTAGAAGATGGGGAAGAGTTCCCCTATTCTCGCAAACAGTTTGAGCAGAAAAACTGGCGGGTAGAATTAACTCTGTTTAGATAATAGTAGGTAATATTTACGGTAAATTTGTAGGGGTCTTGTCTATCCCAGGGAGATTGCGATCGCGATCGCAATCTCCCGGGGATAATGTTCACATCAGGGTCAGACGACGATCGCCTTTTAGAGAAACAAAGGGATTTATACTAAGAACAGATATCCGAATTGCTCATCGAAGGTAAAGGCAGCATGAACCCAGAAGATTCACCCAAAGTTGATAATCAAGACGATGAATCCTCGTCCCCCAGGGGGCCAGAATCAAACTTAGGCTTAGACGAGTCAGAATCAGTGGAAGAATTGAATGCCATTGCTAAAGCGCTGATGGTAAAGCTACTGTGGTCTCAGGTGGGGCTAATGGATGATAAAAATCCGTAAGTTTTTATTTACTCAAGAAAAATCCAGGGCATCGATGCAGGAGTATTTCAGAAACCTCGGAATTTCAGTTCGGTCTCCCTAAAAGACTGAGTTCCTCCAGAAATTAGAGTTTGTAAAGACGCGATTAACGCAATTTGTCGATCGCGTCTTTTTTTAGGGGGTTCAGAAAATTTTGGGCAACCGCTGGACCGACTTTTTTCCAACAGTCCCCCGTTTATTCCCCTGATTTCCCTCCTTCAAAAGGACCGATCACCCGGGGTTTAGGTCGAGTAATCTGCACCTGCCATAGTGCTTTGACGACGGCGATAAATTCCCGAAACGTATAGTAAGTCATCGAATCGGTGCGAAAAATTCCCCAATCGGGGGTTCCTAAACCGACTGCTTTAATTCCCATCTGATGACCCGTATAAACGGCCCGAGGGAGATGATACCGTTGGGTAATTAAAACGGCCTGTTCAATGCCAAACAGGGTTTGAGCGCGGTAACAACTATCATAAGTGCTCAATCCGGCGCGATCGAGGAGAATGTCGGTGAGGGGAACCCCCTGTTTTTCGGCATAAGATGACATCGCTTGAACTTCATCATAATCAGGACGGAAGTTGTCCCCAGTCATCAAAATTTTCTGAACGCGACCCAGTTTATACAAATCGATCGCAGCTTGAACGCGATCGGCCAACATCGGGGTGGGACTCCCATCATCCCAAACCCCGGCACCAAAAACAATGGCGATCGGTTGCGGGGGAACCTGTTCGATTTCCCGATAGCGATCGCGGTAAGTCACGGCATAAACGTAAGCATTCAATCCCAAGGGAATGACGACCATAGCCATCCCCAAAAATAACAGTAAAAGAGACCAGTTTATCAAATCCAAAACACCCATTACAGATTCCATTTTACTTGTTTCAATAAAAACAAATTTTATTTTAAAAAATAGAAAATTTTTAGATAAATTACTCTATGCAGTTCAATCCATTGTTTGTCATATCCGTAGGATATTTAAAATTAGTTTACATCTGAATTAGAGATTTATCATTGGGTGACTCAATTGGGTTAAAGATTCCGGAATGCAGAGGATTTCGGAACCTTTAACTTTGACAAATCTTAAGTAATATCATCCGGATTGATGCCCATTTCTTGCAGCTTTTTCCGCAAGATAGCGCTACGCTGACGTTCGGCATCAACTTCGGCGATCGCCTCCTGTGCACGAGCACGTTCGGTATCGGCTTCTTCCTCGGGCGTCAGCACCAGTTCCCCTGCTTGGGTAAAAAACCGCAGCTTTTCCTCTAAAATACCTAAATAAAGCTGCAATTGTTCACTCCAAAGCCATCCTTGCTCATTGGCTTGAATGGCCTGATATTCCCCATTCATCAAGTGAAATCCCTGGAACTCTAAAGTATAGGGATCAAACCAAAAATAATCAGGAGTACGCCAAATATCTTGGTAAAGCTGTTTTTTTAAGCCTCGATCCGTGTTGGCGGTGCTATCAGAGAGGACTTCGATAATAAAGTTCGGATATTTTCCTTCTTCTTCCCAAATGACCCAACTTTTTCGCTCTCGGCGTTCCGTATCCAAAACTACGAAAAAATCCGGTCCGCGCATTTCTTCCGATTTGCGTTGGCGGGTACTGTAATAGACGCTCATGTTGGCGGCTACAAAAAAATCATTGCGATTTTTCCAAAACCGCTCTAAACAAGCAAGCAGCAGCAGCAGTTGTTTAAGGTGTCGATAACTTTCCAATGGCGGCTCCTCACTCCATAAATCGCCTGGGGGAAAGATAGGAATTTCCGAGGTTTGACTCTGTACCATGTTGGTCTCCCCGTTCATCGTTGTTTTTATCTAGTTTAGCAGATTTTTGCATAAACAAAAGAGGGAGATAGGAAGAACTTGATCGCCTCAAACCCCTAAGATTCTAACCTCTGTACAGAATGAGCGGATTCTTTCTAGGAGATAGTTCGGTCAAACCTCTTTAAAGAGGGTGAGTAGCTGGCTTGCTTAGGGTGGGAAAAATCATTGAAGGTTGAAGAAAAAATTCACTTCAAGCTTACGGTTGGCTCAGTTCCATCAACATGAAACCCGGGTGAATTGAGGGGTAAGATTGAGTGATTTATTCCTTTACAATGCAACCGGAGCGATTTTGACAACCCGTGGGGTGATGCCTGCTGTATGGGGAGTGGTTAGGACCCTTGGTAGAGGTTGATGATTCCCGGATCTTGAAAATGAGGACCTGGAGGCTGATTCCTAAACTGGCGATTTCTCAGGGGTGGGGCTTGAGTTGCCTGCCGGTTGAGCAGCCCTAGGAACCCGTTTGGAGCGATCGGGGTGAAAACTATGCAATAGTGGTCAATATCCTGTAAACTAATCAGGCATATTCTGTCTATAGCGCTTCAATAACACTCCAAAAAGTACAATGGTTATTCCGGCAATCGCTATCCTGGCGATCGCCCATCCCACCCCAGGGCTCAATTGTTCTGGCTTCCTGAACCTTGCTGACGCCAATCCACCCCTTTATCATCTCTGAACTGCTCTCTCTATGATGACACCCATCAACTCAGCTTTTATGGAAACTATCAGCCAAGCTTTTGCCAGTAAAATAGACGAAATCCTCAAACAATGGAAAATGAAAGTCCGTTTAGATACTAAAATTGAAAACTCAAAAAAATTATCTGAACCCGCCCTAACTAATTTAATTCCTCAAGTTTTAGAGGCGATGACAACGGCTTTGACTGAATCAGAGGAAGATGATTTTGAAATGGTGGCTCAAGCTAGTTTAGAACATGGAGTCAATCGGTTTGAGCATGGCTATGATGCCGCTGAAATTGCCCGAGAATATCGGATTCTGCGCCAAGTAATTTTTTATATTTTAAAAGATGAACTGCTAAAATTATCTAACATCGAATCGTATCGGGCGTTTAGGATTATTGATGCTGTCATAGACCAAGCGAGTGCTTATTGCTTTCATCAATTTGTAGAAGAACGGACCCGAAAACTAGAAAATCTTCAGCAGCAAATTACCAATAACAATGAAGAATTAACGCGGTTACTGAGTCTGAGCCAAGAAAGTTTTTCTCAACTGGCCCATGAACTCAAAACGCCTTTAAATTCAATTATGGCTTATTCCCAACTGCTCCTGCGTCAGCAACAAGCCAAAACCGAAGAAGATTCCATCACGATTGAGCGAATTGAGCGAGTCCTGCGCGCTTCTCGACAATTACTACAACTGGTTAATAATTCTTTAGAACTGTCTCAGGTTGATGCGGGGAGAACTCAATTAAATTTGAGAAAAATCGACCTCAATTCGGTAATTGCCACGACCATAGAGACCATTGAACCCCTAGCTCAAGCTAAAGAATTATCCATTATTGTTAGCAACGATCGCGCGCCGGAGCAGGTCATTACCGATTTGTCTCGCTTCCAGCAAATTTTAATCAATCTGCTGAGTAATGCAGTCCGCTACACAGAAACAGGCTCGATTACCGTTATCTGTGAAAGCCTTCCTGATGAAAAATGGTTACTGGGTATTAGGGATACGGGTATCGGAATTGCTCCAGAAAATATCGAGCGAATTTTTCAGCCATTTTCCCGAGTGGCCCAGCGGGTTTCTCAACAAGCTGAGGGCAGTACGGGCTTAGGTTTGACCATCGTCTCCCAACTTGTTGAACTTCTGAAAGGAGAAATTGAAGTCGTGTCTCAAATTGGTGAAGGGTCGGAGTTTCTCATTGTTTTCCCCCAGGAAATTAAGCAGAATAACGGATAATCTCTGCCTTTAATGGAGTTGCCCGAGAGAATTTTACTGGTCGCAGTAGTAAAAATTTGGGTGAAATTATTTGCCATTTTAGATGCCGGATAGCTTAAAATAAAGTTCATATTTTTTTATAAAAACGGGCAAACATAATCTGGTATTTTATTCATAAAAAATTATGAAACTACCTAGAAAATTGACTAATTTATGGGTTGGGGAGAGTTTTAGATTGAAGAAAAATAGAGATTGTCCTTCATCTCTCCCCTAGATTTCTCTTGGAACGTATTGAATCTTCCTGAAGTGGCTCGGCCTTTGTTTCACCCTGAAAACTAATGATATTCCTTGACCTGTTCTCTACTCGATCTCAATTTCACCGGAGAGTAATTTACCCAAGAGTAACTCCCGAGTTAACTTGAGGTTAGTCGTTTTGGCTTGTAATATTTCGATTTGCCGACAGAGGGGGTCAAGGGTTTCGAGAAACTGACGGTGGGTAGCGGAGTCGGGAATGGCGATCGGTAATTGTCGAAACCAGCTAAGATTGATTTCGCGGTACATTAATCCTGATGCGAGGTTAAAAATGCGATCGCGGTTTTCCTTAATCCAAAAATATATATAGTAAGCAGATAACCGCTCATTGGGAATACAAGTGATAAACCCTTGGTTAGTACAAGCCGTGGTGGTATTAATTGCCACCACGCCAATGGTTGCCCGAGAGGTCATCATCACCGAATAGGGGGGGAATGTGCGAATTTTACTGCGTTGCTGCCCTAACTCCGTAATTTTGTGAGTAGAACTGGACACAAACATCGTTCCCGCAGTGGTTAAGTCGGTGGTTCTATACCACACTAATGTTCCATTGGCCCAATATTCGGGCTTTTTCTTGGCTGGGGTATCGCCGCTCATGGTTTCGATCGCCTCACCAATCGGTGCGATCGCCCATCCCACGGGAAACAATTCCTGGCCGGTCACTTGTTGTTCTTCTGGCGTTGCCTTCCGCCATTCTAAATTAGGAATCTGCCATTTCGTGAACCACTCGTGATAGAGACTTTGCGCCATCTGTTCGAGTAGCTTAATCCGCCGTTCGTTGTTAGAAATTAAATCATCATAATCCGTCAGAATGGCTGCTATTTTTTGTTGTTTACCCAAATCTGGATAGGCGACTGGCATTCCTTTGAGTGCATTCAAACTGATATAACACTGAACGACTCCAGCCTTCCTGGCCTGTAACGAATTTTGAAAAATCGGGCCTTTCACCCAGTAATAAAGATAGGGCGACCAGATCAGGGTCTGATTGGGTCTTAAAATAGCAAGACTGCTAGAAATCCCAAATAAGTCCTCGGGTTTAACTAAATAGGGTTCTCCGATACTGCCAATGATCCCAAATAAAATATCCCCGGCTTCTGGCTTGCGAATCGATTGTGTACTTTTACAAAAATAGCGTTCAAAATCCGCTTCTGAAATCCAGTCAACTTTAGAAAGTTTTAACCGTCCCGGTTTAATATTTTTGGCGGTTAAATAAAGGATGCCACTGTCTTGTCTTTTGATTTTGGCATGAGTGCCATCGCCAACCAGACAGACTTCACCAATCTGTTTTTTCGTCCAATTGTTTCCTTGTTTCACGGTTTTAACTGAAAAGTATAGTACCAGACTCTAGAATTAAGTAGTCCGCAGTCCTGGAAAAAAGGATAGGAATGAGGAAGTCGGGAGATTATTGGATTGTTCATTCATTTTCTGTGACCTTTAATAGGCCATCAATAGTTTTAGAAATTCGCCCTTCTAGTTCTCTGGACTCCACCGTGAGCATCTCGAATTCGGCATGGAGTTCTTGTAATTTTTCATGAAAATCAAAATCGTCTTCGGGTTGGGGGGCGATCCCGACATACCGGCCCGGATTCAAACTATAAGCCTGTTCTGCAATTTCCGAAATCACGGCAATCCGGCACAACCCGGGAACATCTCGATAGATATTGTCCGGAAATGTTTCCTCCCAATTCGGTAAAGTTCCATAAGCAGGGACCGCCGGATTGTAACGAGTATGTTCCGGTAAAGTTGCCACAGGTTCAACCGATTGTCCGCGATACATTCGGACAATATTCCCTAAAAATTGAATTTGTTCGTCACTAAATTGGCGGTGGGAACGGTAAACGTGCTGATAGAATTGACGGGCGTCGATAAACAGCACTTTATCTTTGCGAGGGTTATTCACTTTGTCGCGATCGAAGAACCAGAGTGTACAGGGTAAGCCTACACTATAGAAAAAGTGAGAACCGACAGCAACGATCGCCTCTAAAACCCCCTCGTGAATCAGCTTTTTGCGAATTTCTAACTCCAGGCCGCGAGCATCGCTGGCGGAATTTGCCATCACAAAACCCGCACGTCCCTTGGCATTTAAGGCACTATAAAATAATTGAATCCACAGATAGTTGGCATTATCAACCCGAGGTAATCCCAACGGAAATCGGGGGTCATTTTTTATCTTTTCTTTATCTACTTTGTCTACATTAAAAGGAGGATTGGCCATGACAAAATCGAATTTACCCACACAATCATGGATATCTTCATAATAAGTATTACTCTGGCGAATATCTCCGTTGAGTCCGTGAATAGCAAGATTCATCAAGCACAATCGAACATTGTCTGCAATTTTCTCTTGTCCATAAATTCCGATTTCAGTGCTAGGATTTTTCTGTCGTTTTTCCACAAAGGAGGCACTTTGGACAAACATTCCTCCACTGCCGCAAGCTGGGTCAAAAATGCGCCCCTGATAGGGTTCGATAATTTCAACAATTAGTTTGACTAAAGAGGTTGGGGTAAAAAATTCACCCCCTTTTTGTCCTTCGCTCATGGCAAAATTGCTGAGGAAGTATTCATAAATTCGCCCAAACGCATCCCCTTCGATATCCAAAGCGATGGTATGAAAGTCCGTCAGCAGTTGCCGGAGGATCTCGTTACTCAGACGGTGGTAAGTTTTGGGGAGGACGTTTTTCAGTGCGGGGTTTTCCGCTTCGATCGCCCGCATTGCACTATTGAGTTCTTCCCCAAGATTGGCGGATTCCGGTCGATTCAGCAGGGATTCAAACCTCGCCTGGAGGGGAATAGATAACACTCGTTCCCGTTCCGCGACGGGGCGATCGCTTGTGCGATAGCGCTGTAAAGCTTGGGTAAACTTATAGTCAGCATAGCGCAGGAAAATTAACCCTAGGACCGGCAGGGAATATTCCGACGGTTTGAGTTTGGAATTGGCACGCAATTGATCCGCCGCGTCCCATAGGCGTTTTTCAAGTTGATAGTAGTCTGGCATCGGTGAGTTTTCCCCTATCTGTGAACGGTATTTGAGAGCGTAGACCTTGGATGCTTCCCTCCATAGGATGTTGACATAAATTTTATTGTATGATACTTGTGGCGCGGAGTCTAATAATTTTTGCTACAAAAACCCTGGTCCCTGAGAAGGGTGGAACTATCGAACCCAGCCGCTCCTGGGTGGACTAATTGACGGAAGGCTTGATTCCGTGGGATTGGGGAGGACTGTTTAGGGAATTAGACTGGATATCAGTCCCTTCTCTGGCTTGAGTCAGGATGACTAAAATTTGTCACGGACATAGGGCGAACGCCGGGGATTCCTGCAAATCCTCGCCTCCCTGTTTAAGGGGGTTAGGGCAGGGATAGGTTTTATATTGCCACAAATGCTGTTACGCTTAGAGTTAAATCTAAACTGCCAGAACTCCAGGCTAGAGGAGTGATTCATCAATCGTTCCTAGGCCCTTTATCCGCGATCCCTCCTGCTTCCCAAAATTGAGGCGAGATTTTCGTTCAGGTTTTACTAAAAGTGAGAAAAGGAGCAAGAATGAGGGAAAAGACCGATCGCCTTGATTAACTGGGCAAATGGTAGCGATAATTACTCCTAATCGGGGTAACGATCCAGTAGGGTGGACTTGTTTTGGCGGTGCAGTCTTTGAGAGTACCTTCTATGATGACTCTAGGGGGTTTGATTAGCATTGGCGGTTTCACCGGGAGAAGTTGGGGACTCTTGGAGTATGGACTTTGGTCCATTAGGTCGGACTCTCCTAAATTGTGTTGTGGAAAATCTCAAACTGTGCAGACAAACCCGGGGAAAAATGGTTTACTAAAAAGGATGGATAGCGTTATCGTGAGAAAGAGGCTTTAGATTCACTTGCTTTTCCAACGGTGGGCATTAACAGTGGCAAATGGCAACCTATCGGGACGGTTACGGCGATCGCTGGTGGTTTATACGGCATTGGGGATGCTCTCCATTGGTGCAATTATTTCCATCATCGGTATCGGCTTCCTTTCTCATCATCTCGACCAGGACCGCCAACAACAGGTACTTTTAGCAGCCGAAACGAAAAGTCAAGCCCTAGAGCAGTATTTTTGGCAGGTGACGGCGATCGCTGAAGAGCTTTCCCTCAATAACACCCTTGAAACATCCAGTCAATCCCTTGGGGTTGATTTAACCCTGGGGTTGCAGTTGAGTTCTCCTCTGTTGATAGATATCCTCCAACAAGCCCCCAAAATAGCCGGGATCACTCGGCTGGATCGCCAAGGTGAGGTGATGGTCCAGTTAGGGAAGGAGATTCCCCGGGCCTGGGAGTCGGAATCCGTGGGGGATCCCCCTGAAAAAATCTCCTTCCAGCCGGTGCAAGAGGGCAACTCGTCTTATTTGCTCGTCACTGTAGCCCGGGTTAACCCGCCATCCCCAGAACCCCAGGGGAGAGATTTATTTTTATTCACCGTCTCGGAAATTGAAAGAGTTTTACAGGAATTTGTCGCGACAGGTCAATCCCTAGAAATTGCCTTAGCACGAGTTAATCATGGGCGGATCGATCTCCTGCTGCCATTCCTAGCTTATACGAAGGAAGCCAGGTTGATGCCCCTGGGGTCGGATACTCATCTGTCGGTATTCCGGAACCAGAATATGACGCACCAGCGCAGGGTAAAATTCCTTAACAACAGTCTTCCCGGTTCGGAAGCGGTGGCGATCGCACCGATTAAGAGTAGCAACTGGGTGGTGCTGGTACAACTTTCCTCCACTCATGTTGAAGCAGGCATTCGGCAGATGCAGCTTTTAGTTGGAATTACGGTGGTTTTATTACTCTTAGGCACGGGAGTAATCGCCCTCTTGATATATCCCCTCACGGGTCCGATTCTGATTCATGCGGATCAATTAGAACAGCAGTTGCAAGCGAATATGGCTTCTTTGGAAGGGGAACTGCAAGAACGCAAACGCACGGAACGACTCTTAGCCGCACACGCTCGGGAAAGTGCGGTGATTGCCGGGTTAGGACAATGGGCGCTGGCGGGGATGGAGGTGATGAGTCTGATTCAAGAAGCCGCCGAAGAAGTGCTCCATACCCTCGATAGCGATTGTTGTTGCTTGTGGGAATTGTTAAACGATCGCCAGGAATTGGCGTTAAAAGCCAGTGTGGGATGTTGTCAAGATGAGATCGCTTCGGTCACAATGGGGGTAAATACAGAATCCCAAGTGGGTTATACCCTATTGGTGAATGAACCGATTTTGTCTTTGAATTTCCAGGAGGAAACCCGTTTCACTCCCTCCCCCTTTTTGTTGGAACGCGGTATTCTCAGTGGGATTACAGTGCTGGTACATGGACAAACGGGACCTTATGGCGTTTTAGCAGCTTATAGTACGCAACGCCATCAGTTTGATGTAGAGGATTTGCACTTTTTGCAGGCGATCGCCAATGTTTTAGCTGCGGCGATCGACCGCCAGAAACGGGAACGCGCCTTGTGTGAGAGTGAAGAACGGTATGCTTTAGCCGTAGCTGGGGCGAATGATGGACTGTGGGATTGGAATTTGCTCACCAACCGGGTGTATTTTTCCCCGCGTTGGAAATCCCTGCTGGGGTATCAGGTGGAAAATGGGGAGAAGATTTCTGAGCATAACTCAGTTTACCGTCCAGAGGAGTGGTTTAGCCGAGTTCATCCCGATGATATCGACCCCCTGAAACAGGCGATCGCCGATCATCTGGCTGGAGTTACCCCCCACTTCAAAAGTGAACATCGGATGTTAGATTTTCAGGGACAGTATCGCTGGATGCTGTCTCGGGGTCTGGCGGTGCGAGATCATCAGGGAAAACCCTATCGCATGGCTGGTTCCCAAACCGACATCAGCGATCGCAAAGCCACGGAAGAAGCCAATATCCGCCTCGCTGCCTTTCCCAAATACAACCCCAATCCCGTCCTCGCCTGCGATTTTCAAGGAGAAATAGTCTATGTCAATCCCGCCACCGAACGAGTTTTAGAAGAATTACGCCTGGGACTGGTAACCGGCTTTTTACCCAGGAATCATCGGGAGTTGGTCATCACCGCCCTCAAGCAGGGAAAATCTGGGTGGCAGGTGGAACGCTTCGTCCAGGACCGGCTGTTTTATTGGTTGTATCACCCGATTCTCTCCCTGAATATTGTGCATATTCATGTTATGGACATCACCGATCGCCAGAATGCCCAAGATACATTACGCCATGAAGCCCTGCACGATAGTCTCACCGGGTTGCCGAACCGGGCCTTTTTCCTCAACCGCCTCACTTCTGCCTTAACTCGGGCCAAAGTTCAACCCGATTATCAGTTTGCAGTGATTTTTCTGGATTTAGACCGATTTAAAGTAGTAAATGACAGTTTAGGGCATTTTATTGGGGATTGCCTGCTCGTTGCTTTAGCCAAACGCCTGCAAAACTGTGTCGGTGCAGGTGATATTTTAGCTCGGTTTGGGGGGGATGAATTTACCATTTTAGTCGAACATATCCCCGATATTGAAACAGCAAGGACCCTGGCTGAACTGATCCAAACTGAACTGATTTCCCCCTTTAATCTGAAAGGTTATGAAGTCTTTACCTCGGCGAGTATTGGCATCGCCCCGAGCAAACAGGGCTATGATCGTCCTGAAGATTTACTCCGGGATGCGGATATTGCCATGTATCGCGCCAAAGCCCGAGGCAAAGCGCGATATGAGGTATTTGACAGTCAAATGTTAGAAAATGCCGTCGCTCAGTTAAACTTAGAAAATGATTTGCGGCGCTCTATTCTTAAAAATGGTGATTTGCCTCTCCAAGCTCCTAGACCTCAGCCCCAATTTCTACCCCAAAAAATCCGCGAATCCACGCCTCATTTTGTGAAGCCCGATCCTCAGAGCTTAGGAGAAAAAACAGACAGTCAGCCCAATTTAGAACCGGCGGAATTCCTGCTCCATTATCAACCGATTGTGGCGTTAGATACAGGGTTAATCTCAGGATTTGAAGCCTTAGTGCGCTGGCAACATCCGGAACGCGGGTTAGTGTTTCCTGGGGAATTTATCCCAGTGGCGGAAGAAACGGGGTTGATTTTACCCTTGGGGGAATGGGTGTTGCGGGAAGCTTGCCTGCAAATGCAACAGTGGCATGAGCAATTTAAGACACCGGAACCGTTGAGTATTAGTGTTAATTTGTCTGGACAGCAGTTGGGACAACCGGATTTACTGGCCCGCATCGATCGCATTTTAGAAGAAACCCATCTGGATCCGAGTAGTTTGAAGTTGGAAATTACTGAAAGTGTGTTAATGGAAAATGCGGCATTAGCAGCAGAGTTACTCGAACAATTGAGGGCGCGGAATATTCATTTGTGCATTGATGATTTTGGCACCGGATATTCTTCTCTGTCTCATCTAGCGCAATTTCCGATTAATACTTTGAAAATTGATAAATCGTTTGTGATGGGAATGGAGGGGGATAATGAAAGTTCGGAAATTGTCCGAGCGATCGCCACCCTGGCCCATAATCTCGGGATGTATGTCACCGCTGAAGGGGTGGAAAAAGAGCAACATCTAGTCCAACTTTGGTCCTTGCATTGCGATTATGGACAGGGGTATTTTTTCTCCCGAGGGTTGGATCGGGTTGCGGCCCAAAAATTGCTAGAAAAATCCCCTCGGTGGTAAATCGGTCCCCCATTTTTGGGGGAATTTTTATCACAAAATCTGCAATTTGTCAAAATGATTTAGACACGCTATATACTCAATCCGGTTGTCAAAAGTCGATTTTCTTTCTGACCCTGCATTTGGCGTAGCCTCATAGACATCGGAAGCGTCCGTTCGACCGGGGAACCCCACCATGCAGGGGTGTGGGTTTTTATAGACCTTTGGGAACCCGATTCCGTATTAGGACTAGAATAAGGCATTCAGTCAAGAACGGCAATACGTGAGGCGTATCTTTTTTGGGCCGCGCCTGGATGACAGAAACCCGAGTTCTTAAAAAACCCGAGTTTCTATCATCTATGTCATGGTTTAGGGGTCAGGAGAGGAACTCCCTACGACCCAGAAGCAACCTAAACCACTTCAAAGAAATCCTGCTGGTCAAGGACTGCAATATTCACCCCATTCAGGATAGCTAGAACCTCATTTCCAACAGAAATCACCGCCCCATTATCCCCTTGAGTCAGAGTGAGGTTATTATAGGTTAACCCTTCAGCTAACCCAATTAAATCCTCGCCATCGGTGAAGTCAACGATGACATCAACTCCGGCACTTGGTCGAATCACAAAGCGGTCATTTCCAGCACCACCGATGAGGATATCATTTCCTAAATCCCCAGATAGCCAATCATTTCCAGCCCCTCCTATCAACAAATCATCATCTTTACCGCCATAGAGAACATCATCTCCATCGCCACCAATGAGGGTATCATTCCCTTGATTTCCATAGAGGAAATTATTCCCGGACCCGGCATAGACTAAATCATTCCCTAAATCGCCAAATAGCACATCGGTCCCAGTGCCCCCGACTAGGGTATCATCTCCTTGTCCACCGTGGAGGGTATTGTTTCCGGCTACAGCAAATAGGACATCATTGCCTTGATTCCCATTCAAGAAATCATTTCCGGGTCCTCCAACTAGGGTATCTTCCCCTAAATCCCCATAGATTTCATTATTACCTGAATTAGCAACAATATAATCATTTCCTTGTCCACCATGCACCAAGTCATCCCCGGCACCAGCATCAATGAAATCATCACCTTGGTTGCCGTGGAGAATATCATTACCATCCAAACCAAAGATT
This sequence comes from Oscillatoria sp. HE19RPO, assembly GCF_024220515.1. Lineage (GTDB taxonomy): Bacteria > Cyanobacteriota > Cyanobacteriia > Cyanobacteriales > Laspinemataceae > Laspinema. The sequence goes on along the minus strand of NZ_JAMXOT010000125.1, from coordinate 71 downwards.
TGGTCGTTACTACCTAATCCTTGGATAAAATCAGCCTCGTTGGTTCCGATGATGGAATCCGGTTCCGGAGT
>NZ_JAMXOT010000124.1 GCF_024220515.1 Oscillatoria sp. HE19RPO | reverse complement strand
TCTCTTGACGAGACCAGGTTTCTATTGGCTTTCAAACTCTTTAATTGTCTTGGTTCAGGCGCGACTCGGTTCGTTGCCTTTCCTCACCGCGCTTTACTACTTTAACTAACCCACTAGGGTTTGTCAAGCGTTTTTGAGGAAAATTTTTGACTTTTTTTGAAAAAAGTCTGAAAGCCATACAGGGAAGGAGTTTAAAGTGACAAAAAATTTGGTATTTCCTCATACAGGAAAGGATAAGGGGGCGATCGCAGTTAATTCTCAAGCTGCGTTGCCCCCTTGGATTGTGTTGGACCCTCTCTTCCAGGGATGGTTATTAGAGGATATTGGTCGTGGCGATCGCACCACCAGCGCTATCTATATAGAAGGAGTTCCCCCAGGAAGGGCGGAATGGATTGTCAAAGAACCGGGTGCCGTAGCGGGATTACCCTTCGCCCGTCGCATCTTTAGTCTTTTAGACTCTGATGTTGAGTTCACTCCCCAGATTGCGGAAGGGGAGTATTGCCAACCCGGACAGGTGGTCGCTCAAATCACCGGCCCGGTGAATGCCCTCCTCACTGGAGAACGAGTGGCCCTCAATCTGGGGATGCGTTTGAGCGGGATTGCCACCCTGACTCGGAAGTATGTGGAAAAAATTGCCGATTTGCCGGTGCAACTGGTGGATACGCGCAAAACCACACCGGGACTGAGACTCTTAGAAAAATATGCGACTCAAGTCGGGGGGGCTAGAAACCACCGTATGGGATTGGATGATGCGGTCATGATTAAGGACAACCATATTGTGGCGGCAGGAGGAATTGGAGAGGCGATCGCCCGAGTTCGGTCCCAAATTCCCTATCCCTTAACCATAGAAGTGGAAACCGAAACCATAAAGGATGTGAAAGAAGCTCTGGAGCATGGAGCCGACATTATTATGTTGGACAACATGACGGTTGAGCGGATGAGGGAAGCGGTTCCCCTAATTCGTCAGCATAACGACCGGATCTCCATTGAAGCCTCTGGCAACATCACCCTCGAAACAATCCGTGCCGTTGGGGAAACCGGAGTAGACTACATCTCCACCAGCGCCCCGATTACTCGGTCCACCTGGTTGGACTTGAGTATGAAAATTAGAGGGTAATACCGAATCCGGTTGTCAAAGGTCTGTAAAAACCCGCAGGCTGTAGCCCGGAGGCTATACGGACAAAGCCCGCCTGCGCGGGCTGAAGAGTAAAAACGACTTTTGAACTCCGGATTTGGTATAAAACGAAAACAGGCGCTTCAAGCGCCTGTTTTAACATGAGCGGGACTGAAATTTGTCCCTCCATCTTTCTTCCTTATTTATATAGAAGTCATCCTTGGAGGAATCGCCTGAGAATCGAGACGGCGAATGGCGACAACCGCTGGGATTGGCGGGTCATTGGGTCCTTTGTCAGGCCAGTTGGAACCCACCGGGACCTGACGAGTTTGGATAAATTCCTCTCCCTCTATAGTCAGCATGGCGAACTCCCGGGTTTCCGTGGCCCGATTCATCCGGATTCCATGAGTTTCACCGGGATGCTGCACCGCTAAAAATAGAGTGCGTTCGTCCGGGGTTAAAAATGGCCCGGTTGTTTCGCACTCCATTGGGCCCAACCCGAATAAATAGGCTTTGCCAGCATCAGGTCCCGAGGTGGGAATGAACCAAATCGAATTATTGCCAAAGATGCCCATTTGCTGGGCAAGACCGATCGCCTGTCCCGAATCATCTACCCGAGAGGGAACCGCACGGTTGAGTCCCCCGGTACTAACATCCGTCACCATCCAGAGATTACTTCCGGAATCCACTAACAGATTATCTGGGTTGGCGAATCCTACTCCCCCTTGGGCGGATTCACCACCTAGAGCCACTTTTTCCCAAGTGAAGGTGAGGGAAGCGGGTTCGTTGCTGTCTTCCTGGAGACGGAAAATCCAGCCAAAAGGATAGGGAGTCTCGCCATTGGGTCCGGTAAAGATGCGGTTATCGGGGCCTCCTTCGCTTGCCGACCCTCCGGCAGTAAAGGCGATATAAAGGGAACCATCGGGAGCAATGATGGTATCTTCTGGACGGGCGGTGCAGGTGACGCCTGCTGCATTAGCCGCATAGTGAGCATCAATTAAAATCGCCCCTTGTTTTTCTTCGGGATTGCCTATATAGAGGTCATCAAGGGTTTTGAACTGTTGTTTAAAAGTCTGGATTTGTTCGTCCCGATCGCCTATAAAATAACCCCCTTGGCGTTGATTCCGCTGTCTTGCAGTAGTTGGCGGTTGCCGTTGGGGTAAAGAGATGACATTCCCCACCAACTGACTGGGGAGTTGGGGGTTGACTGCCGTTTCCGGAGTCAGAGGAATCCAAGTTCCAGTCCCATCGGGGTTGAACTTCGCCCCATAGAGTTGACCCTCGGTCAATAATTTAGAGTTAGCTTTATCTGTAGGATTGGTGACTACCCCTTGACTGACAAACTTATAAAGGTGACCCCCCTGGCGATCGCATCCCGAATAAAACGCCAAGGGTTTACCTGACTCCACCCGCACTCCCACCGCTTCATGGCGATAGCGTCCCAACCAAGTATGCTTGGTCCCATAGTCATTGGGGTCCGTGGGGTCAATTTCTACAATCCATCCATATTTATTCCCTGCTAACCCCAAGACATTCCCTTGTCCGTGGAGGCGATTAGCAGCCAAGTTAAACGGTAACTCCCCGGGGTCGAAAGAGGAGCCATCGGCATAGACGGGTTCCGACACCTGGGATTGGAAATTTTCTTCCGCACTCAATACCGTTCCCCAGGGGGTCGTCCCACCGGCACAATTGCCAAAGGTGCCAATGATGCGATCGCCCAATCCATCGCGATACCCCTGTACCTGCTGTTTCTGAAAAATCTTCACCGCAGGACCAGTGACTTTTAAATAGCGGCCATCTTTTAACCCAGAAATGCCGGAAATTCGACGATCTGCGAGAGAATTGGTCCTTTCCCATTGGCCTTCCGGGGTTTGTCGTAAGGAAATCACCCCGAGTCCCTGATCAATTAAGGCTTCTTCACAAATTTGTTGAATTTGGGCTTTAAGCGGGTTGTTGTCTGCCAGAGCAAAAGCATTAATCGTGGTGGGTGCTTCTCCTCTGGAAGCCTTAGACATTCCCGACTTAACCGCTTCTAGGGGTAAGGGTTTCTGAATGACTAACGGATAGGTTTGCATCCAGGTCCCGGCGCTGACATATTCAAAGTTAATGACTAGATAGCCTTCATTGGGGGATGTTTCAATGAAAGAGAGGTAATCATTGTTATAGCCAAAACGAGAATCGCCCACGGGGTCTCCCCATTGGGCGATCGCATCGTAAGTAAAGCCCTCGGGAAGAACTAGATCGTCGAGAACCTCATAGCTACTGTACTCGGCGATTTGTTGAGCCGGTGCAATGCCATCGGTGGGAACTGGCAAAGGACCTTTGAGGGGCTTAAAATTGAGACTCTTGGGTGATGACTGTAATCCGGGGAAATTGCAAGATTGCAGGGAACTGAGGGCGACAGTACCGGCAAATCCACTCAAAAACAGCAAGAATTCGCGACGTTTGATATTCATCATCGATGACCTGTGACGATATAGGAGACTCGCTGGCCAATATTGGTCGCATGATCCGCCATTCGTTCGAGGTGGCGAATCAGTAACGCCATTAATAACAGCGGTTCAACCACTCCTTTAATATCGCGCTGATTGGCTAAGATCTGGTAAAGGTTATGATAAGCATCATCTACAATCGAGTCGAGTTGCTTGATCCGTTGACCTACTTCGGCATCAAGATCGGCTAAGGCGACGAGACTGGTTGCCAGCATGGCTCTAGCTTGGTGGGACATTTCCTCAATTTCCGCCATACAGGGATGGGGGGGATAGGGAAAGAGTTGGACGGCAATTTCGGAGATATCCTGAGCATAGTCACCAATGCGTTCGAGGTCTCGCACGAGCTGCATAAAGGCCCCGAGTAAGCGGGAATCCATTGCGGCTGGGGCTTGCAAGGTCATGAGCATGACACATTCGGCTTCGATTTGCCGATAAAAGCGATCGATTTGTTTGTCGAGTAAGGGAATTGCTTCGGCAGCGGACAAATCTCGGGCAAATAAAGCTTGATGACTTAGACGGAAAGAATTTTCCACTAAGGCACCCATCCGCAAGATATCGCGCTCTAAGCGTTTTACTTTCCGCCTAAAATGAGTCAATCTAGAATTTTTACTATAGGACGAAGCAGAGAGTCCGGCTTGACTAGCCATTGGGTTTAAAAATAACGCTACAAATGGTTAATAATTTGACAAAACGGGTTCGGAAAACGGTATTAGGGGATACGTTTGACTGGATGGGAGTTGGGGACCCCGAATTTTAGGGTTGGGAATTGAGAATGGCCCGCTCGCAAGGGAGTCGCAGTTGCAACCAAGCTCCCCCGGTGTCAGGATGATTGCTGGCTTTAATGGTGCCTCCGTGGGCGGTGATGATTTGTTCGGCGATCGCTAAACCTAGACCTGAACCTGGACTGTTGGAATAGGTTTTCCCCGGGTTTTGAGTCGGATCAACAGAGGGTCTAGCGCGGGCTGGGTCCCCTCGGTAGAGGCGATCGAAGATATAAGGGATGTCCGACGGACTAAAGCCGGAGCCTGAATCGATCATATCAATTTGGACAATTTCTTGTTCCCCAGTTGGCTGGCTATTAGGGTTACCCTCGCCCACAATCTCAGTCCCAATGATGGCTTGAATTTTGCCCTGGGGTGAACTGTAGCGAATACTATTATCAAGGATATTCAAAAAGACGCGGTAGAGTTTGGACTCATCGGCTTCTATGAATACCTGTTCAGGTCCTGAATACTCAAAATTGATTTGTTTCGGACGGGCTAACGGTTCTAGGGTTTGCCAGACCGATTGAATCAAGGCAGAGATATCTACGGGTTTGATTACCAGTTTATCCCCTGGATCTACTTCCAAATGACTCAGTTCGAGCCAGTCTTGGACCAGTTTAATCAGCCGATTTGTTTCTCCTGATAATCGTTCGACTCGCTGACTCCAGGGAGGCTCTAAGCGACCTTGTAAGGCTTCAGCGACTAAGCTAATACTGGTGAGGGGAGTTTTTAGTTCATGGGCTAAATCATTCATCCAGCGATCGCGGTTTTGCGCCAGGGTGACTAAAGGTTGGCGATTTTCTAAAAATACCCCCACTTGTCCCTCCCCTAGGGGCCAACTATAGCCGCGTAAGGTGAGCGATCTCGTTTTGCCCATTTCTAACCCATTTTGACAAGCGGGATGAAACACCCACTCTCGCATCTGCGGTTTTTGCTGTTGTCGAGTATTGTCAATTAGCTGATCCAATTCGTAGGACCGCACGAATTTCAGTAATAAACGCGGGTAACTCGGTTCCCACTTCTGAATCTGGAGGATCTCCTGCGCTTGGGAATTGCAACAGACTAATTGGTTTTCTTCATCGACTTGGAGATACCCGACGGGAGCAACTTGTAATAATTGCCGTCCCTCTTCTACTTGAGCTTCTAGCTCTTGTCGCTCTTGTTTCATCCAAGCGATCGCTCGGCGCAATCGAGACATCATTGGCATATATAAGCCAAAGGAATCGACTGTCTGCCCCCCCAACCATTGCCGTAACTGCTGGCGCATCCAAAACTGCTGGCACAGCCAAAATCCAATTCCCACAGCTAGGCCCAGGAAAAATGCGACGATAGCCATTTCGCTTCCTCAATATAGAGTGCTTTGGCGTTAAGAGTGAATGATTTGGGATCAACTTAGGCGATCGGAACCTCTCCCTAAATCCCTCTCCTCAAAGGAGAGGGACTTTGAAAATATTTTTCACGCTTTTCGTCTCATGATATAAGCAATTGAGGGATGGTTGCTAGAGGTATCCCCAGGAGGTGGTTTAACCGATCGCCGCTTTTAGCCTAACCGATAACCAAATCCCCGGACGGTAATGATGTACTCCGGTTGGGAGGGGTCCCGCTCTAATTTTTCGCGCAACCACCGGATATGCACATCAACGGTTTTGCTATCTCCGACAAAATCCGGACCCCAGACGCGATCGAGTAACTGATCCCGGGACCACACCCGACGGGGATAGCTCATAAACAGCTCAATCAGCCGAAATTCTTTTGGAGATAAATTCACCTCTTCCGTGGAAACCATCACCCGACATTCCTGGGGATATAAGGTAATCTCTCCAAATCGCAAGACTTGCGGATCCATTAACCCATTTAGGCGTTGACGCCGGAATAAAGCCCGACATCGCGCAATAAACTCCCTCATGCTAAAGGGCTTGGTCAAGTAGTCATCCGCCCCTACTTCTAACCCTAATACCCGGTCTGTTTCGCTCCCTTTGGCACTCAAAATCAAAATCGGCACAGGGTTCCCTTGTTGACGGAGGAGGCGACACAAATCCAGCCCGTTGACTTGGGGGAGCATGATATCTAAAACAATTAAGTCAAAGGGAAAATCCGTTGAGACAGGTTCGGCTCGATACAAACTGTTCAAGGCGCTTTGCCCATCTGCGGCAATGCTGACTTCGTAACCTTCTTCCTCTAAGGCTAAAACCAGCATTTCCCGAATTAGGTCTTCATCTTCTACAACTAAGATTCGATGATTTTTGCTGAATTCTGCCCTAGGAAGGGTTTTGGTTGCTTCCACAGAAAACATGATTAATGATTGTTGTGATTAATATCATTTACATTGTTACAACAAAACGGCCATGAAATGTGTTTCGGTCAGGGTATCCAAATTTATCGATTGCAGGTTACCTAGGCGATCGCCAATTTTTCCTCCGGCTATTTAATCCTAAAAATGGTAAAATATCCAGGCTTGATGGGAACTTCGGTTTAAATCCCGAGAATCCATTTAACACGCACTTTTATCACTTTACCCAGCACCCCATGTTATTGCACTTAAGTACCTGGCCTGAAGTCGAAGCGTATCTCAAGGATCACAGGGGAATCATTCTGCCGATTGGTTCGACGGAACAACATGGCCCTACGGGATTAATTGGTACCGATGCGATTTGTGCGGAGGCGATCGCCCGAGGGGTTGGGGAAGCCACCCAGGCTGTCGTAGGGCCAACTATTAATGTAGGCATGGCATTGCATCACACCGCTTTTCCCGGCACAATCAGCCTCCGTCCCAGCACTTTAATTCTGGTGATTCAAGACTATCTCACCAGTTTAGCTCAGGCGGGATTTACCAAATTTTTCTTTATTAATGGTCATGGCGGAAATATTGCCACCCTGAAAGCAGCATTTTCGGAAACCTATCATACCATCGGGGGTTTAAACCTCCCCAATGGCGACTCTATCCAGTGCCAAATCGCGAATTGGTTTACTTGCAGTTCGGTTTATAAACTCGCGAAAGAATTATATGGGAATCAAGAAGGCTCCCATGCTACTCCCAGCGAAGTTGCGCTCACCCAGTATGTTTATCCTGAATCGATTAAAACCGCTCCTTTATCCAAACAGGTAGCTTCCGGTTATCCGATTTATGGTGCGGTAGATTTTCGCCGCAAATATCCCGATGGCAGAATGGGGTCTAATCCAGATTTAGCCACGCCTGAACATGGGAAGCAATTGTATGATTTAGCGGTTCAAGAGTTAACTCGGTCTTATTTAGAGTTTGTCAAGGCCGAATGATTAATAAAAAGGTCGCCAAATCTTCACGGTTTTATCATGAGATCCACTCGCTAGGAAATGACCATCAGAACTGAAGGCAACAGCATTGACGGAATCAAAATGGCCGGTGAGGGTATTAATCAATTCGCCAGTTTCTAAGTGCCAGAGTTTAATAGTTTTATCATGAGATCCGCTGGCTAATACAGGCGATCGCGGGCTAATGGCTACGCAAAGCACTTCGGCGGTATGACTCCGTAAGGTCCTGGTAGGGGCGGCTCTTGTCCCGCCTTCAGAAGGACTTCCCTGGATTTGCCAAAGTTTAATGGTTTCATCCCGACTGGCACTGGCTAAAATGTGACTGTTGGGACTTAAAGCAACGGAAGTCACGGGGGAATTTCCAATCAAGGTCCGGGCCAATTGTTGGGTTTCTAACTGCCAAATTTTAATGGTTTTGTCGGTGCTTCCACTGACTAAAAGCTGACCATCGGGACTAAAGGTGACTGAATAAATAAAACTAGAATGTCCGATGAGGGTGCCGAGTAATTCTCCCGTAGAAACCCGCCAAAGCTTGATAGTTTGGTCTCCGCTACCGGAGGCGAGAATTTCTCCGTTGGGACTAAAGGCAACGGAATAAATGGGGACCGAATGGCCCGTTAAAATATGTAGCCGCCGATTAGTGGGGAGATGCCAGAGTCGAACTTTGGAATCGGCACAACCTGTGGCTAAAAACTGGCGATCGGGACTAATCGCCACGGAATAAATTGAGGCAGAATTATCCGTGATGCTATTGGGTAATCCCTGGGATTGTTCTAAATTTTTCAATTGCCAAATATTGATGCTTTTATCCCAACTCCCACTGACTACCAAATAAGGCGATCGCCGTTCCGGGTCACTATTTTGCTGACCGAATGCCACAGATACCACAGAGTCAGAATGACCGATCAGCGTATTGACACATCGCCAAATTGGGCGCATTTCATTTAGACTCGACTCTCCACGGGGAACCGGGAGTCCCGTCAGCACCACCGATGCTACAGGTCCCCCTTTTCTTTCAGAATTATAACGGCTCTGGGAAAAATTAGGGGGATTTGTTAGTTCTTCTTCTAGTCTACCTTGTTTAGAGGAAGAGTCTTCAATTTCCTGACTATTTTCTAACAGTTCTAAAACTTTTTCGATTTTAGGGTCGGTCAGAAAAATCCGTTGATTATTGGTTGTTGAAACATCTTCTATTAGCCTGGACAAACCTGAATCGTTATGGTCTATTTTTTGCAGTTCTTGATAGAGGGCTTCCGTATCAAAATCAATAATTTGAATAAAACTCAAATAATTCTGAGGATATTTTAATATTTTTTTAATTTGATGAATAACCTTTCTAATATCTTCAATCGTTGAAATCATGTCCCATTGAAAGGCTGCAAAATTTTCAGTTTCATCTTTTAAAAAATCTACAATTATTTTATTTTTTTGTAGGGTCTCAGACAAAATTAAACTAACACAAGGTAACCAATCAGAACGAAAATTATTCCTAATGGTTTCCGGTAAAGCATCAATATAAAGTTCAGCTTCAATCTGTTTTTTTAAGTCCTGAAGTTGCTGACTACGAGTCCGGATATCCAACCTAGAAATTTCTTCTGCACTCCCACAAAGCATTGAACTCTGGGTAATATTTTTTATCCAACATTTGCTTTCATGAGTACCAAATGCCTCTTGCCGTAAAGCCGTTACCCGCCGTTTTAGCCATGCTTGAATTTGGCTTGACTCTGAGCCTTTGATGGGAACAGTAGGGGAAAACAAGTCAGTTGGTTGAAATTTAGAGGGGTGAAGGGCTACAATAATCCCCTTAATCAGCGCTTCGATGAATACTAGCCGCACGCGAGAATTTTGGGGGAGAAATGTCGCATTCCGCCAAATGATAAATAAATGGCTTAATTGAGCAAGGGAAAGCTGGCCTAAAATTCCAAAGTTTAAAGCACCAGTAATTTGACCTCCAAATAAAGAGGTTCCCCAGATTAAGGCGCTTAGTTCGTCTAGCACGGATTTGTTGCTATTACTCAAGGTGTTGCCATCCAAGTCATTCACGGTGTCGTTCAATCGCATCGATCCTTTACTCCCAAAGCTATTCTGGGCAACCTATTGCATTAAAAAACGGGATTTTCCGAATCAAAGTCATCATCAAACTCATCGTCAAACTCATTTACAAAGTTGTCAACGTTGGTCTCACCCGGCAGGGGGGTGTTAGATTCCTCGGAACTGGGCGTTTCAGCAAAGGCTTGATTCGCTGGACCCGGAATGGCTTCAATGATAGCGTCCAGCACTTTAGAGACAGAAATCACCTCCAATCCTAGGTCCGGAGGATTTTGGCCGTGGGGAACGATCGCCCGTTTAAATCCCAGTTTCGCCGCTTCTCGCAGGCGCAATTCTAATTGAGACACCGGACGAACTTGACCCCCCAGACCAACTTCTCCAATAATCACCGTATGCGGATCGACAATGCGATCGCGAAAAGACGCCACCACGGCGATCGCCACCCCCAAATCCGCCGCCGGTTCGCTGACATTCAAGCCCCCCACGGAACTAACATAAGTATCCAACTTCGACAGGGGGACCCCCACTCGTTTTTCTAAAACCGCTAAAATTTGCACCAATCGATTACTATCTATCCCCGTAGTCGCTCGACGCGGGGACCCAAAACTGGCGGGACTCACTAATGCCTGCAACTCCACCACAATCGGACGAGTGCCTTCACAAGCCACAATCGTAGAAGAACCCGAGGAAAAATCATCCCGACTGCCGAGAAACAGTTCAGACGGGTTAGCCACTTCTTTGAGTCCATTCGCCACCATCTCAAAGACCCCAATTTCATGGGTGGCACCAAATCGATTTTTCATGGAACGTAACAGACGGTGACTGGCAAAGCGATCGCCTTCAAAAAACAGTACCGTATCCACTAAATGTTCCAAAACCCTCGGTCCCGCAATCCCACCCTCTTTCGTGACGTGACCCACAATAAATAAAGTAATATTCTCTCGCTTGGCAACCTGCATCAGCGCCGAAGTACATTCTCGAACCTGTGCAACGGATCCCGGTGCGGAAGTCAGAGAGGGAAAGTAAATCGTCTGAATACTGTCAATCACCGCTAAATAGGGTTTCAGAGATTCCAATTCCCGCAGTATTTCTTCTAAGTCTGTTTCCGGCAATAAATAAAACCGGGGTTCTTCGTTGGATTGAGTTGTTGCCGGTTGTTTTACCGGCTCCGGTGGGGTTTCTAGAGTCGCTTGGGTTTCCTCTAGTTGCTCCATCTCCTCTGGCTGATGCGTCAGTTGATTGTCATTTTCCCGTAAGGGTTGTGTTACTAAGTCAGGTCCAAAAGGATTTTCGGGTAAAGCAGGCGAGAGGGTGAACCGTTCCTCCTCGTTGCCATTGAATTCTTCTATCTCGACCGTCTCATCGGCAATCTCAGGGAGTTCGGATGGGGTCTCCTCCTCCAGCACTCCATTGTCCACTCCGCTGATTAAGCGCTGAGCACGCAATTTGACTTGCAGTCCAGACTCCTCCCCTGAAACATAAAGGATCCGATGGTCTAGAGCCAGATTACTCGCCACTTGCAGCAGCAGAGTAGATTTGCCAATTCCGGGTTCCCCACCAATCAAGACCAAGGAACCCGGGACAATCCCACCTCCAAGGACCCGATCCATCTCTCCATATCCCGAAGAACACCGAGCAATGCTCTGTTCGGCAATCTGAGATAATTTAAACGACGATCGCGGCTGTCCCTCGGATTTGTTTTGATCTCCCCCCCCCTCCCGCATCCAGGAATTTCCACTTAAACTAGGCCGGGAAGGGTTGCTAGAAGTGGCGGGAATCACTTGCTCGGTAAGAGACCCGTAAGTATCGCAGGCGGGACACTTGCCAAACCATTGGGGAAATTCGGCTCCGCACTCGTCACAAATATATTGAGTTCGCTGCTTAGGCATTCGTTATTGATATTGACCCTGAGTAATGAGTGGAGGCAAAAAATGCACTGGATGTATTAGCCGGGAGCCGTCAGATTACTCTGCTGGCTAAGAGCAAGACAATCCAAATGGTACAGTATTAAAAATTAAAGATTAGATAAGACGCTTAAGGAGCCTTGAGTATCTTGGAAAACCATAAGGAAAAAATACTCGTAGTCGATGACGAAGCTAGTATTCGTCGAATTCTGGAAACACGGCTTTCCATGATTGGCTACGATGTGGTCACAGCGGCAGATGGGGAAGAAGCACTAGAAACCTTTCGGACGGAGAATCCAGACCTAGTGGTACTGGACGTGATGATGCCGAAGCTAGATGGCTATGGCGTCTGTCAAGAGTTGAGAAAGGAATCTGATGTCCCTATCATCATGCTAACAGCCCTGGGAGATGTGGCCGATCGCATCACCGGATTGGAGTTGGGGGCTGATGATTATGTGGTCAAGCCGTTTTCACCCAAGGAACTTGAAGCCCGGATCCGTTCGGTACTACGGCGAGTTGAGAAAACGGGTGCTTCTGGCATTCCCAGCTCGGGCGTCATTCATGTGGCGAATATCAGAATAGACACGAATAAACGCCAGGTTTATAAGGGAGACGAGCGGATTCGTCTGACGGGGATGGAGTTTAGCTTGTTGGAACTGTTGGTCAGCAAGTCAGGGGATCCGTTTTCGCGATCGGAAATTTTGCAAGAGGTGTGGGGATACACGCCGGAGCGCCATGTGGATACTCGGGTGGTGGATGTACATATTTCTCGTTTAAGGGCCAAGCTAGAGGATGATCCGAGCAATCCGGAACTGATTTTGACAGCGAGGGGAACAGGTTATCTGTTCCAACGGATTATTGAGGCAGAGGAGGCGTAAGCAGTTGAGGATTGAGAATTTAGATTTTGAGTTCTAAATTCTCAAGAGTTTTTCTGGCGCTGTTCCCAATCTCTGATGGGATGATTGTTTGAGTATGGCTAAACCGGATGAGAATGTAGTATTGCGGCGCTTACCCCTGGTTGCGGGTGGATTGGGCGGGGTGCTTTTTTTTGCCAATCGGGTGTTAAGTGTTGAAGTGACGAATTCCCAAGCGCGATCGGATGTCTTGGGGGTGATTTTAAGTGCGTTGTTAATTTTAACGGGGTTACTTTGGCAACAGGTGCAACCGAGAGCGCCGGAATCGGTGGAGTTAATTGGGGAAGAGGGGTTTGAACTGGCCCCGGATTTGCCGGAACGGAGCAAAACGGAGCTGGCATGGGCGTCCCTGATGTTGCTGACGAATACGGTAACGCGATCGCTGGTGGTGTGGTATGACGGGCGAGTTTTGCTGCGTCGGGGAATTTTAGGGCCTTCAAGGGAGGTGAAACCTGGGGCGATCGTGCAACGGGCGATCGCCCAGCAGAAGCCGGTTTATTTGGTGGCGCTGAAGTTATATCCGGGACGGATTGAGTTTGATTATTTACCGGAGAATACCCAGGGGGTGATTTGTCAACCTTTGGGCAGTCGGGGGGTGCTGATTTTGGGGGCGAATGCGCCGCGTAGTTACACGAAACAAGATGAACGGTGGATTGAGGGGATTGCTGAGAAAATAGCCGAGAATTTGAGTCATTATTTAGAGAGTGACTAAAATATGGCTCACGAATTACCGTTCAAAATAGTTTTGCACCCGCATTCATTTAAGAGCTTATGATCATTTTGTATTGGGTATTGGTTGCCGTGATGATTTTGGGGGTCATCGGCGCTGTGGTGCCGGGGGTTCCCGGGTCGAGTTTAATTTTGGGATCGATTATCATCTGGGCGATCGCCCAGGGTTTTGGGACCGTGGGTTGGGCATTAGGGGTGGCGATCGCTGTTTTAATACTCAGTGTGACCATCGACTTATTAGCCACCTATTTCGGGGCAAAACGAGGCGGGGCCAGCAAGTGGGGACAAATCGGGGCGATCGTGGGCTTTTTCGTGGGCTTTTTAGGGCTACTCCCCGCTTTACCATTTGGCGGCCCTTTACTTGGCATTTTTATCGGTCCTCTGTTAGGCGCAATCATCGGAGAATACCTCTACCGACGAGATCTCCAAATTGCGCTTAAAGCGGGGATTGCCGTAGTCGTCAGTTCCGTCATCGGCAATCTGATTCAAGGAATCCTCGCTCTAGCCGTCGTCATCTTCTTTGTGGTCACCACTTGGCCGCCACCGGGTTTAGGCTTATAACAACAAATCATCCAAGGGACTGGAAACTTTCAATTCTCCAGTCCCTTCTCCCTGATTCCCAGGTTTACCTTGCCCAACCCGTTCCCCGCCAAATCATAAAAAATAAGACACTGGCAACCAACGCCCCCAGATTCCACTTCACCGAATTTTTGAGTAAAGTCTGGCGCTGATTTTGGAGCTGTTGTATCGATTGAACCTGCACTCGTTGTTTTGCCTGGGGAATATTAGTAAGAATGTCAGATCTAAGCTGTTCCGTATTTTGTCCATCCACGGGTAACCCCAAGCGATTCAGTTCCAGTGCCAAAGTTTGCAGTTGTTCCGGAGTTCCCGTTTGGACTTGCTCCTCAATTTGTTGTAATAGAGATAGCTCTTGTTGAGCCTGAGCGTTAATTTGATTCGTGGTGTTAGTATTAATCCGCCCCGTATTGATAACACCTAACGGAATCATCAACAGAGATAGCACCGCCAGTAGTAGAGTGACCCAAGACAGCACTTTTAAAAGAACATCTTCTAATCTATTGCGGTTATAGTCTTCCCCAAAAAAAACAAGTGCTAGGCCCAATAAGGGGACAGGCACTCGCTCAACCAATCCTCCCATTGTTTGTAATTCCCAGCCAGGATTCATGAAATCGGGGGCAATAAAAAGCTGGATCGTATCAAATAAGGCTAATACTAATAAGCCATAGCCAATCAGCCGAAGCCGACCAATAGAGCGCAATTGATCCGCACTAAACCGCAACAGTTCATCAACGGAACGAGTCAGATCGAAACCTTCAGATTTAGTCATAAATTTTGCATCCCTGTCGAGAATAGGGGTAAAACAATTTAAGGGTCAGGAAAACGCGGTTGCCACCAAGCATACCAAGAAACCCAAGCTTTTTCCAAAACTGGATAGGCTTGCTCGGCAGTAGTATCCTCTAAGGGGATAGACAGAAGGGTCCAGAGGCAGCGAAAGTCGCGGAGTTCTTGTTGACCCAGCAACCAAGGGACCAACCGAGAAACCCGCAAATCATAAGTATTGCGGTTATTCCGGAATTGCTCTCCAGTGACGGTACTCCCCCCGTATGGGTTGATACAGGAACTGAGGTAGGCTCGATCAGACGTGGCTGTCAGACCATAGAACCCTATTCCTTCTTGATGATGTATGGTTAGTGGACCCGGAGATATCTTCTGATGACGGTACTGCTCTTCCATTCTTTGAACATTACCATTGGTCTTAATGACATAGCGCATCTCAATCTCAAGGAGTCGGTTATTTTGCTGATACGCATAGAGTCTGCCGGATATCAGGTTAGCCTCTTTGTTTTCTTCGAGGGGAACGCTCTCAAGTGGTTGCCAGGAGGCTAAGGGAAGATTTTCCGGGAAATCAAAGGGAGTTGCGGTGGCTTGAGTGGAGGTCGGATAGAGGAGGGATTTTCCTAAAGCTGCAAAGATGCTTCCGAAAGTCACAACTAACAAGAAAATCCTCAGCGGTTTCCAGTAAGAATTTGTCATGATTAATTGTCGATTTTTGGATGGACTGGATCATGTCTGAGGATAAATACCCAACAGAATCCTCCTAATAAAAGGACGCCCAGCATAGAAAAAATAAGAGAGCCATCCCCATAATGCCAATATTCAAAAGATTTGAGATCCGAATATGCCACTAAAAAAGCCATAAAGGCAACTCGGAGGCCATTGACAATAAAGCCCAGAATTATAGAAGCAAGTGGGAGGTAAATTTTTTGTTTCCAGGTTGTTGGAAACATAAATAAAAACAGAAGAGATAGACCTAGTAATTGAAGAATGGCACTATAGCCGGAACAACCCGAATAAACTTCAATACTGCCAGTGGGTAGATAAACATAAATTCCTTCCTGAGTCACGGGAAACCCTAGATACCATAAGACAAGCGCAGAAAATTTTGCAGTTACCGGCGAAATATTAAAAATTCGTAGCAGTAACCCGGTCGAAATCGACATAAAGCCTAAAATAAATAGTTCCTGCCAATATCGCTTGAGTCCTTTAATCCCTGAAGCCAGCAGAGCTAACCCGAATCCTGACATCACCGGAGAAAGTCGCAGAAAGATATCGTAGGTATTCAGGGTAGAACTTTTCGTAAGAACTAAGGCGATAATCAACAAGCCTAAAAGAGTCGAAATAGGGCCGCTTTGAAGGTGAAATGATCTATATCTTTCCCAAATTAGAAAGGCTGCCCCCCCCCAAAATAGAAGACTGGTACCTACGATATCTACGGGTGCATATCTCCAGGTCAACGTTATGTTGAGGGTCATTAATCCGAATCCGATTCCCAATAACCAATATTTGGGTTCTTGTAGCGTTTGTACAAAAGACATTTGAAAGTCACCACAAACTGTTAATAGGTTGAATATTCAAGCCAATACCTGATTAACCTGGCGATCGCCTTTCCAGATGGGTCTCTACCACTGAGAAAGTTGGCGAGTAAAAAGGCAGTTAGCGCGATTGCCAACTGCCTTATTATACTAAATTTCCGTCCATTGAGAGCATCTCAACCCTGGATAGGGGACTAGGCTTCAGTGGTGTGGCGTTTTCGAGAGCGACGGGCTGCGGCGAGTCCTGCTGCTCCTAAAGCTAATCCACCCATGGTCAAAGGCTCAGGAACCGCCTGAGCAGTAACCACGAAGTCATTGAAGTCATTGTCACCATTTCCCCACTTAATATCTTCAAACCCAATTGCTACAGGGCCATTAAAAGGGTTGGCGGACTGGAAGGAACTGGCTGCGTTGAAGGCTTGCCCTTCTGGTGCACCTGTGGACCCAAAAACAGCACGCTGCTTACCCATCAAGCCATTCAATATGTTGAATCGAGAGGTGCTGTAGACCGTTCCAGCATCTATGGTGCGGAGCGTTCCAGCCTCAGTACGGGTAAACGTGCTGACCAGTCCTAGGGTATAGACTCTCCCTGCTAGGAAAGTAAAGGTGTCGTTGACCTGTTGAACTGCATTACCTAATGTTGATTGGAATCCATTTCTAGGGCCGTTGTCAGAAGCCTTCAGTTCTTCAGACAACACACCATTAGTGGCCTCTTGCAATTGTCCATTGCTGAGCACTTCAAACACTTTCACCGTGGACTGAAAAGCATTGTTAGAGCTAGTGAAATTGAATCTAACTTGTTGGGTGGTATTAAAGCTGATACCGTCCGTCCCGAAGGTAAAGGCACTAGCGGGTTTAGCCATACCAAGCAAGCTCGTTAATGTAGCTGCGGTTACACTGATGGCTAGTAATTTGTTCATGTTCTGCACTCCCGTCTTTAGTATTTGTATGATTCCGACAACTCAGCTATATAGCAATTAAATGATCCTGAAAATTAGAGATACCCGATTTTCCCACAAGGATAGGGTCAAAACTTTACCAAACCTCAATTCCTGTCAAAAGTGAGTTATGATTGCTATATCTGTTTCTATAATGACCTACTTTCTGGCGATCGGCTAGAGTCTTTATGGAATCTTTACAATACTCTCTGGCCTGAGAAATTTAGGGTTTGATAGGGTTGCCCTTGTTAAATAATATACTCCCATCACCGGATACAAGCTGCGATCGCGCAGGCATGGTCTTAGCGATCTCGATCGCAAGCTCAAAATAGGCATTTCGGAGTTCACTGATTGGACAATAAAAAGTAGGTAAAAATCTCCGTACTTTTACGGAGATTTACTTACGAAATATTCAGAGTTGTACTGTCTGAAGGGTTTTTAAAATTGGATCTGATCGCCCTGATGTCGTGAAAACCCCCTGTAAAACTACGGAACTGATGAGGGCGATCGCCTAGACCCTCTTCAGAACCCTAACCCCTTAATTCCCATAAACCTGGCCATAATAGTCCTGATACTCCGGAGAAAGGAGAGGACGCCACCACTCTTGATGAGTCAAATACCATTGAACCGTTTGCCGTAAACCCTCTTCCACCGTCACCGTAGGAGTCCACCCTAACTCCGTCTTAATTTTCCTCGCATCGATCGCATAGCGGCGGTCATGGCCCGGTCTATCCTTGACAAAAGTCATCAAAGACTCGCAAGGACGCACCGGCAAATCGGGAGCCAACTCATCCATCAACTGACATAGCATCCTTACCAAGTCAATATTCTTGACCTCATTATTCCCGCCAATATTATAAGTTTCCCCCGGAGTTCCCTGGTGAATCACCACATCTAACCCCCGGCAGTGGTCCTCCACATACAACCAATCCCGAATATTTTGCCCATCCCCATACACAGGTAACGCTTTACCCAGTAGCATATTAATGCACATTAGGGGGATCAGCTTTTCGGGGAAATGGTAAGGGCCATAATTATTGGAGCAATTGGTAATCAGGGTGGGGAGACCGTAGGTGTGATAGTAGGCACGGGCTAAATGGTCACTTCCTGCTTTTGACGCAGAATAAGGACTATTGGGTGCATAAGGGGTCTGCTCGGTGAACCCTGGGTCCAGAGGACCCAGACTGCCATAGACTTCATCCGTGGACACATGGAGAAAAATCGGTCCCCGTTTTCCCGAACCAGGAACCGGCAAAGTTTGCCAGTGATTGCGAAAGGCTTCTAACAGGGTAAAACTACCAACCACATTGGTTTGAATGAATGCGGCAGGACCTAAAATAGAGCGGTCTACATGGGATTCGGCAGCAAAGTGGGCGACGGTATCGATCGCCTCCTCTTTGAGCAGAGTTTCCACCAAAGGGCGATCGCAAATATTCCCCTGAACAAACCGATAGTTCTCGTTGCCTTCAAGACTGGCTAAATTTTGGGGATTACCGGCATAGGTAAGGGCATCAAGGACCACCAGGCGATCGCCGGGGTAGCGCCGACACCAGTAATGAACGAAGTTAGCGCCAATAAACCCGGCACCGCCAGTCACTAATACTCGACGGGACTTTCGATCTTGAGGAGAGTTCAGACTAGAGGTCATGCAGATTAGCTTCTCTATTTCTTAGCAGACTTCTTCAAAAATACCCTGAAAATCGCCGAGAAGAGTGACCCGGTTCTTGTAATAGATCAGTATCGGTACAGCATTGGATACTTCAAGGGGTTTGAACACAGAGGTGGCACTTTGCGGAGCAATCGCCATCCCAATTAGAGGGCTTACCCTGTGTAACGTCTACCCCGAGCATGAAAAACTCTATTTATTGGTGTGAGGAAACGGATTGTGGACGCGCAAAATATCGTGAATTTAGCAAAGCAAGGGGATCCATCGGCGATCGCTGTCTTGCTGAATCAAGCATTACGAATCAGAAACATGACTGCCCAAGTGGTTCGTCACGACAATCGACTGCATATTCTCTTAGAAGCCGATCGCATCCCCGATCGCCAAGCCTATCTCGCCTACATTCAGGATGGACTCACTCGTCTCAATGTCCGTTCCATTCACTCCGTCCGGGTTTATGCCCGCCAAATTGGTCAAAAAGTTCCGGCATGGGATGAAGCCTTTGAGTTCGGCAAAGCCACCATTAGCCCCCTGACTTCTCCCTCGGCGGCACCGGAGAAACCGGCTTCAAAACCCGTCGCCACTCCAGAATCCTTACCGATTACGACAGACAAACCCCCCATCTCCCCGACTCCTTCCATCCCTTCCATCACTCCCGTAGAGGCATCGGCACAGACTCCCAGGGAGATTACCCACCCTGAGATTGGCGTCAGTTCAGCCGCCATCGCTCAGAGCGATCGCCCCCTAGAGGATCCCGTGATTTCCCAACCGGCGATCGCCCAGATAGACAACCCTCCACCCCGAAAGACAGTCCCATCTAAAACATCCCGGGCGATCGGGCATACCCTGAAAATTGTATTACCCACCCTGGGAATCCTCAGTCTTGTCCTCGGCACAGGTTGGGATTTCTTTAGAAACGGCGAAAAATTCCATCCCGCCGTTCTGTTATCCACCGCTTCCGAAACCCTCGCCACGGTCAAACTTCCTAACCCCCCTGAATTCCCCTCTTTTGCTGCCCGTCCCAACTCCCTCCAACCCTTACAAGCGGACAACATTCTCAGCAACTTCCAACAACTTTCTGAAATTGTTGAATCTTCCATTCCCAACCGGCCTATTACCATTAAAGCCGTGGGAGATATTATTCCGGGAGTTGACTTTCCCACGAATAAGCTTCACCCCCAGCCTGAGACACTTTTTCAGGGCGTTACCCCTTATTTACAAGGAGCAGATTTAGTTTTTGGTAACTTTGAAAGTACCTTAACCAATCATCCTTATTCAGCCAAAGATGTCAGTCGTCCTAATATTTTCGCATTTCGTACTCCCCCCAGTTATACCCGCCTATTAAAAGAAGCGGGTTTTAACGTTTTAAGTGTGGCAAATAATCATTCATTGGATTTTACAGACCAAGGCTTTGAAGATACCATCAAAAACATAGAAGCGGCTGGAATGGTTGCCGCCAGCCGGAAAGGGGAAATTGCTTATACCACGGTGAATGACATTCCCATCGCTTTTATTGGTTTTAGTACCTACTCCTATCACAACTCTATTCTGGATTTAGATACGGCAAAAGCGCTGGTTGAGGAAGCCCAGGAAAATGCCACTCTAGTTGTGATTTCCTTTCATGGTGGTGCAGAAGGAACCGGCGCTATTCATGTTAAAAACCGCACGGAAACCTTTTTTGGAGAAAATCGAGGAAATTTGGTGGAATTTTCTCGGGCGATGATTGATGCTGGGGCGGATTTAGTCTTAGGTCATGGTCCTCATGTTCCCCGGGCATTAGAGGTTTACAAGGGTAAATTAATTGCCTATTCTTTAGGCAATTTTATGGGATATCGCAGTTTTTCAACGGTAGCGGAATTGGGATATTCTTTGATTTTGGAAGCAGAAATGGATTTGGAAGGGAATTTTATAGGGGGTCAGGTTATTCCGATTCATTTGAATGGTCAAGGAATTCCTAGCTATGATTCTCAAAATCGCACGGTGAAGTTAATGCAAAGATTAACTAAAAGCGATTTTCCTGAAACTCCCCTGTCTATCGAAGCTGATGGAAAAATTGTGAAGGTAAATTCTCAGTAAAAAGGGAGCGTTAAACGGGAAGTAATGGCGAACGGGAAGGAGATGAAAATGAGGTGGGGCGAGGGTTTGAGATTCGGCAAAATCAGAGGATGCACCTCGCGAATGTAGGGACGGCAGAGCGTTTCACCCTTGCCAGTTATGCTTTACAATCTTTTACAATGAAGAAAGTTGTTTGTTTTTATGGCAAAAAATCGTATTAAGTGATGCAGGTAACCTCGTCAATCAACACTGAGCCGATACCGGGTGCATACTGGGAATGGGGCGATCGCCCTATTTATTATGTTCGTGCAGGCGATCGCCGTCCGGATAGACCCCCCCTGCTGCTAATTCATGGTTTTGGGGCCTCGACAGATCATTGGCGTAAAACGATCGCCGGGTTACAAACCGAGTTTGAAGTTTGGGCGATCGATTTGTTGGGTTTTGGGCGATCGGCTAAACCCAACTGCATTTATAGTGGAGAACTCTGGCGGGACCAATTACAAGATTTCATTCAAACCCATATCGGCAAACCCACGGTGGTTGTCGGCAACTCCCTGGGAGGATATGCGGCGTTATGTTTAGGTGCTCAATGTCCCGAATCCGTTGCCGGAGTGGTTTTGCTCAATAGTGCCGGTCCTTTTACAGAAACCGAACCTCGTCCGGAACCTCCCTTCTATCGGAAAGCGCTGAATACTGCGTTGAAAGCAGCGTTTCGGCAAAATTGGGTGAGCTTCCTGTTGTTCCAATGGACGCGCCGTCGTGCCACGATTCGGAAGACTTTGATGAAAGTTTATCTGGATCCTTCGGCAGTGACAGAGCAACTGGTGGAGGAAATTTATCGTCCCTCTTGCGATCGCGGTGCGGCACAGGTATTCGCCGCGATTTTTAAAACACCACCGGGTGAAAAAGTAGATATCTTGCTATCCCAACTGAAGGCTCCCCTGTTAACCCTGTGGGGAGAAGGAGATCCTTGGATGAAAATCCAGGAACGCAGCAATAAGTTTCGGCAATATTACCCCCAGGTTACGGAATATTTTCTCAAGGCAGGGCATTGTCCTCATGATGAGATTCCCGATCGCGTCAATGAATTAATTCGCGATTGGGTTCTGTCTCAGGTGCGGTAATCAGGGAACTCCAAAAAATAAAACCTTCAAAAAACCCGCAGGCTCAAGCCTGGGGCTACACGGACAAAGCGGTGCCTGCGCGGGCTAAAAGAGCCTTGTTAGGTGCGATCGCATCAAAGCAAGGATGATTTATTTGTTG
>NZ_JAMXOT010000123.1 GCF_024220515.1 Oscillatoria sp. HE19RPO | reverse complement strand
ATAGAATTCCGAGTCTATTCGGTGTGGCCAGGTAGGGAGTCACTGTATCTCTTACAGGGCAAGACTTTCACTTGCATCCAAGAGTCAGTTAGGATTTAACTTTTCCGGTTAGTTCCGGTTAGTTTTCCCCGCTGGTTATGGATTAGCCAGCGAACGAATCGCACCTCAGTTTCCATTCAATTAGTTTCCCCAGCGAGTGGGGAGATCAAACGAATGGGGATGGAAACAGGACAAAGGGTGGTTGTTTCCATTCAATTAGTTTCCCCAGCGAGTGGGGAGATAGCTTGGTTGCCTGTGCTGTGTGCTGGCGCTTAGTCTATGAGTTTCCATTCAATTAGTTTCCCCAGCGAGTGGGGAGGTACCCCGATTATAACCCTTACTGGCTGGGAAGTCCAGAGGCAGTTTGCGAGGCTCAGGAAAATTGTTGCTACATTGACCCTCAAAGAGAGAGAAGTCAAAAGCTGAAAGCCTTGCCCAGTAAGGCTGCGAGGCTCGCGACGAGTTTTGGTGGTTTCAGCGATTTTGGTTGAGCCTCGCAACGGAGTTGTCAGAAGATGATTTTCCCAATGCTGGACCCACCCTAATCCCAAAGGGCGACTAATTTCCTGGCCGCTTGTTGATGTTGTTCTGCCAACTCTGGGGGAGACAACACGATCGCATTGTTCATGTAGCGATAAACCCACAGCATAAACTCCTGGAACGAGCGTCGAGGTAATGGCACCAGGTAATCGAGATATTCAATTTTGCCGGTGTCATTTTTGGGGCCTAGTTTAATTTTTTGCCGGGGATGGCGGCAGTCCCCTTCGCGGATAAATTCGGTGACGGGGTTGAAAAAGCGGACTTTGACTGTTTCTAGCTTCAAAGTTTTTGCTAATTCTGCCTGTTGTTCTTCTGGCTCCCCTAGATATAGTCCCCAGCCGTTCTCCAAAAGTTGATGGGCATTTTTCAGGCTTTGAGATTGGACTTCCAGGGTGCGTTGGGGAGTTAGGACCTTGCAATAGTCTCCGAAGCGGTCGAATCGCCCGATCGCCAGGTGACCGGACTCACAATATTCATAAATCAAGTACCAAGCAATATCATGATACACCAGTTGCAGAGGCCAGATTTGCAACAAACCGACCAATTTGCGACCATAAGGGTCCGACTTGCGAGACAGTTCGATCGCCTGTGCCGAAGCGATCGCCTGTTCCACCGTGACTTGTTGATGAAACAAAGTATTCTGACTTTTCCCCCGCTTCACGATCTCCAGAGGGTCAGTTTCCATAATCGCTCGATTCAGATGTTGGCGGACTGGATAGGAAAATTGCCCCGTCGTCTCCAATTCTAGCCCGCGCAACCGACGAGATAAAAGTTCAAACAGTTGACGAGCCTGGGGATTACCTTGATATTTGCCTTGAGATTCCAAGGCGCAAAGCATCACCTGCAACTGTTCTGTGTTCATCACCCCAGTTCCCAGGTAATATCCCCAGCGATAAATCCGGCGATCGAGGATGCCGTAGTCTCGCAACCGTTCTAAGTCTTTACGAAGGGTAGCAGTTGCTGGATAGCCTGGAGGCAGTTCGATTCCCAAACTCGCCGCTAAATCGCACACTTTTTCCTGAACGCTTTGCAGCGCATCCCGAAATTGACTTTTTTGTTCATCTTCCCGGATATGTCCGACTCCAGGATATTGGACTAAAGTGGCAATCAACAACATCAACCGTTCAAAGCTGCTGCGATCTGAATAAGGATGGGGAGTCGGTTTCTTAGCCATGAGGTTTAACAAGTTTTTTGGAAAATGTCAAGGTAATGGCAATATTGACATAAATGTTTAACAAAGACGAAATGTGTTGATGTGTAAAGGTTTGTGTTGTTTTGCAATAAATTTTATAAATCTGTTTAGATTTCAGACAAGAGCAAGAAAAGACTGATAAATTCGAGAGAGAGATTAATTGGACTCTGGGTGATTCGGGTTGGGGCGTGAGTGGCGATCGCGCTGAATTCGGATAGCTCAGGATTTCAGGCAATCCTCGCATATTGGAGCAAAAGCTTCCCTAGAAAAAGGAGAAAGAGCTTTTTTAGGGCATTTTCACGGTGAGCCTGGGAAAAAAACGCCAGCCCAATCATAAAAATGACCAGAAAATTGCGTAATTTTTGGCGAATATGCCGATAACTCAAAAGAAGCTCACTAAAACCTCCCCTATGTCAAGCATTGCAGCCGGAGTTCTCTGACTGTAGCGATTAGTCGGGTTTGAACTGGCTGTCTGTGTCCATCTATCTCATCAAAGTCAAAAAACTATGACAAATGCACCCTATTGGCAGGCCAAAATCTGGGCCTTGCTCCATGACCCAGCGCTTAAGGCATTGCACACGAATGCTGGACGCGGTGGCGAGGGAGCCTGGGAATCCCTAGCTTGTATGGAAGGCTGGGTTTCCCCGAAAGCCAAGTCTCATAAAGAGTCTGTCTATAGCAGCCAATGGCTGAAAGAAATTGGATTATGCGATTTGATTGCCTCGGCCAGCGATCGGGCGGCTTTGGGTCAACTCCCCAGTAATACAGCCGTCAGTTATGACGCAGAAGGTCTGGAAATCCGGCATTTGCTTTCAGGAGCCACACAAACCCTAAAACTCAATGTATGGCACGATTTCTTGATGAATCAGGGGGAAACTGGAAGCCAGCGGTTAGCAGAGATTGAAGCGAATATCATCCCCGAGAACATTCGGAATTCTCAGGATATTCGGCAAGTTTACTGGTGGTTATGGCGTTGCTATCCTGTGGCCCTCTCCCGCGCCCTGGTCCAGGGGGCGAATCTCTCGGAAGAATTTAGTTTACCTTTGCTTCCGGCAGATACTCGCATTCCCGATGCGTCGGTGTGGAGTCATCACACCATGACTTCCGCTTTGGCCGGTGCGTTAGCGGGCTATTATCCCAATGAGAGTGATTATCCCCACCAAGGAGTCGGGGAAGAAAAAGATGATCGTCAATCCCGCCCCTATCTGAGCATTTTTAGCTTTACGCCAGTCCAAGAACTGATCAAAGCGAGTCGCAAGATGCGCGATTTTTGGGCCGGGTCTTGGTTACTCCATTATTTATCTGCCAAGGTCGCTTGGGCAGTTGCCTGGAAATATGGTCCAGATACGCTCCTGTATCCCTGCCTCTATGCCCAGCCCTTGATTGATTTTTGGCTGTTGTCAAAATATCCTGATTTTAGGGATTGGATTGAATCACCTACCGAACGGCAATTACTGACTGCTGGATTTCCCAATGTTTTGGTGATGATTCTACCGAATAATGGCGCTGGAGCGACGGAGAATGAGCCGATAAAAAATCCAGTTTATGCGGCGATGCAACAGGCGGGACAAACTCTCCAGGAGGAATGGCAGAGTTTGGGGAATCAGGTGTTGGCGGATTTGCAAGGCGCTCAAAAATGGATGCCGAACCTCAACCCCCATACTTGGTCCAACTGGTTAAAGGCGCAATGGCAAACCTATTGGACCGCCTTACCCCTAGGCGATCGCTCATCAGAACTGCACCATTCCCCGCGTAACCCGGACAACTATCAGCTTTGGCAGACTGCCCAAAATCAGTTTGCTCGTCCGGCATCGGATTTACTGGTGGAGGCCGAAGCGCAATTTGTGGCGGAAGTCCATCGGATGAATGTGACCGAACATGAGGGCGATCGCCACCAATCTTCGCAATCCGATACAGCCACACAACCGAACTTGAATGTGGGTTCTTGGTGGGCCAGCATTTTCGACCAAACCCGGTTTGCCTTAACATCGGTCAAAAATTCCCGGACTTGGGCAATTCCTTCTGCCTTTGGCCCCCGTTCAACAGTTTCAGGCATCGGTCCGGTGGTTCATAACGGTCCCGATTGGGTCACGGAAGGGGAAACCGCTAAAGATTGGCAACGGCAGGCGGGATTATTTGATGGCATCGAAGAACTCAATGCCACCGAAGTCCTCAAACGCGGGTTACACCGGATTCTACCCGAGCTTTTGAACCAGCCTCAGAAGCGGTTGGAGTTATATTATCCGGACTTGACCTCTGGAGTCGTGGGATGGTTGCGGCAACATCCCGAGGCGCTGTCCTATTATCAGGAGGCTTGTGAAAGTTTAAGTCATCAGTTCCCTTGGATTCAGGACAATACTAAGGGTGAACCACAATCTTGGGGAATTCCCTGGGTGGCGGACCAGTATCCCGAATGGCCTCATCCCCGGGTCCTGAATGCGGGATGGTGCATTGAAGAGTTTGAACCCCAAGCGCAAACAGCCGGGGCAGTCTTAACCCAGACTCAGCAAAAACAGCAGAAACAAGAGGAACTCCGGAAACTGCGTGAGGCAATCAGTCAATGGTTTCCCTCCGGCGCTAATCCCACGGATTGGTATGTCCTCGCTGCTGGGGATGGGGATGGGATGAGCAACTGGCTCAAAGGCGAACCGTTGCAAACCTATAACAAGTATATTCCCGAGACTCTGCGGTTCCAAATTGCTGACTTGAAGGTGAAAGACTCTTTGGAGAAGTTCCTAGAATGCAAAAAACGCATGGGTCCGGCGAGTCATAACGCTTTGAGTCGGGCTTTGTTGGATTTTTCCAATCAGTTGGTCCCGTACCTGACCGAAGTGCGCTATGCCGGACGGCTGATTTATGGCGGTGGCGATGACGTTTTGGCCTATACCAACCTCTGGGAATGGGATAACTGGTTGTGGGATATTCGCCAATGCTTCAAGGGTGGCAGCGACCCGCAAGGGGAATTTGCCTGTGATGGAGACTATTGGCGCTTCCAAGGAGAAAAGTTACCTAAAAATCTGTCGAACCGGCCCTTATTTACGATGGGTTCGAGAGCTAGTATTAGCTTTGGCATGGTTCTAGCTCATCATTCCGTTCCTTTGGCGATCGCCTTAGAAAACCTCTGGGCAGCGGAAGAGGGAGCCAAGGAACATTGTAGTCCGCCGGAACCCAGTAACCCCCAAGGACAAAAAAAAGATGCGGTGCAGGTGCGAGTGCTGTATGGCAATGGGAATATTCTCAAGGCAACAGCTAAGTTTGGGGTCTTTAAGAAGTGGCGATCGCTCTTGAATTTCCCTAAGTTAGATTGTGCCTTATTTGAGCAGGCAGCGGAAGTTTGGAGTCAACATCCGGTCCCCTGTGCCGACGCCATTTTCCACTGGACTACAGCCTTCTGTAGCCGTCGCGAGGTTTTCAAAGGCGATGACGCCTTGAAAGTTAAATTTCAGGAAGCCTTAAGCGAGTTCCTCAAGAATTTGTATATAACGACCCAAAGCAAAGACCAAGAAACCGAGGTCAAAAACTGGCTGAAACTGGCTGCCTTCGTGCTGCGGAGTCGCCAGATTAAAGTAGGAGGTGAACATTAGATGTATTGGTACAGAATCACGCCTCTGGATGTGTTGATGTTCCGGGATGCCAAACCCTTCACCCCAGGGGAACGCGCCTGGGCAGGGAGCATTTTTCCGCCCAACGGTCATACCATCGCCGGGGCATTGCGGGGTATTACTGGGGACTCAGCTAAGTTCCAAATTAAGGGGGTTTTTCTCG
This sequence comes from Oscillatoria sp. HE19RPO, assembly GCF_024220515.1. Lineage (GTDB taxonomy): Bacteria > Cyanobacteriota > Cyanobacteriia > Cyanobacteriales > Laspinemataceae > Laspinema. The sequence continues at coordinate 24,439 of NZ_JAMXOT010000123.1, read as the reverse complement.
CTTATGAGGATACGCTCTACTTTCCACGGCCCTTGGGATTTGTGGGATCGACTCCCTTGCTTCCTTTGGGCTGGATACCAGACTCTCCCTTGTCCCAAGGATACTGGAATCCGCTCCAGCCTCGCCCCTTAGTAAAACCTCGTACAGAGGGGAAGCGGGATGAAGAAGATGAACCGGAACCGGGGTATTTTTATCGCCAGTTTTTGCCCAGTGAGGCGATCGCAACTTATCTAAAAACGGGACAAATTGCCAAACCCGATTGGCTAACTCAAGACCAAAAAGCGGTCAAACCTTGGACGGTAGAAACTCGCTCCCACAATACCTTGGAAGAAGGGACCCGCCAGGTCAAAGATGCTGATGGCTATTTTGTCGAAAATGCAGTCCGAATGGCACCGGGTTGGAGTTTAGCGATCGCCCTTAATCAGGTGCTAGAAAAGACGGTGATTCAACTCGGGGGAGAAGGACATCGGGCAATTTTAGAGCCTTGTCAACCGTTGGAGGAGAAGTGGCAGGCAGTTGCCTCTGTGAGCGATCGCAACTTCAAAAAATCGGGCAAGGCGATCGCCTATCTCGTCACCCCAGGTGTATTTGAGCGCAAACAGAACCAAAGCCAAGCCACCTGCCGCGCTTGGCCCTGGGAATGGAAGTTAGCTCATACGGTTAATGGCAATCAAAAACCGGGCAGTTTAGTGAGTGTAGCAACAGACAAAGCGGTAGCGATTAGCTGCCGGGTTCGAGAGACAGAGAGTAAACAGGGGCAATCTAAACAAAGTATTCCCGCTCCCCAGGTTTTTGCTGCACCCCCAGGAAGTTTGTACTACCTCAATCAGCCGGAACCCTTGTTCCAGGATAGTCATACCGCACCCCATCACGTTCAACGTTGGCGGCAGTTGGGGTATTCAGAATTGTTGTGGATTTCTCACGAAGATCAATAAACGACCACAGAGGTAACACCATGAATTATTTAACCTACACTTACCTGCTCACCCCACTCCATACGGGAGCCAGTTCTCAGGCGGGAAACTTGATGGGAATTGCCCGAGAGGCACAAACAGAATTACCCTATCTTCCCTCATCTTCAATGCGGGGTAAAATTCGTTCCCTATTAGAAACGATGCACCCAGACGAAGCGGGTAAATTTTTCGGGGAACGGATCAAAGATGGCAATCAGCCGACGGAAGGGGAAGTCTGGTTTGGCGATGCCACCTTATTGTTATTTCCCGTGGCATCTTTCAGTCATCAGTTTTTGTGGATTACTTGTCCGTTGTGGTTAAGCCGGTGGAATCGGTGGTTGCAGAATGAGGGATTAGGTCTGGTGATTAAGGAGTGGCGAGAACTTCTGAACAAAAACACCGACAATCAAGGAGGTAAAGATGCGATCGTCTCAGTCTCCGGCCCACAAATTTACTTGCAAGGTGCTTTACTCAACGAGTCAAATCTGGCAAAAATTGAGACCGAATCTGCCCTTTGGAAAGCCCTAGAAAGTATTCCTGATGGAAATGGAGTTCTTGAACTTAAAGAAAAGTTGGTCATTCTTTCCAATGATGATTGTGCGGCCTTAGTTGAAATTGGTTTGCAACGGGAGGTCCGTGTTGCCCTCAAAACCGATGAAAAAACCGTCGATGGCGGTTCTTTCCGGTCTGAAGAAGCAATTCCTTCGGAAACGGTGCTGTTTTTCCCTTGGGGAACAAAACCCAATAAACAGGAAGAACTCACTCAGAATGTACGCGATTCTTTGGAATATATTCTCAACGACCGGATCCAGTTTGGAGGGTTAGAAGGACTGGGGCGCGGCTGGACTGAAAATAAAACTGACGCCGTATAATCTCACCTAGCCCGTTAACTCACCCCTACCAGCCTTGAATGGTAGGTGCACTTCGGTACACCTACCCCTCTCATCAATCTTGACTACTTTTCAGAATCAAAAGGAGAACTCACCATGTTAAAACTTGACACGCGAGATTTTAGCCGGTCTGCCTATGGCGGATTACAAAATGTGGTCAGAAATATCAATCCTGCCTATCACAAAAAAGCTAGTTCGATTGTTCAAGGATTGCCTGCTTATATTTCAACTTGGGGATTACATCGTTTAGCAGGGGATGCCAAAAAATATAGCGAAGCGCGCTCTGATGAAACACGATATAAAGGGCAGGTTTATAAAGAGTTCCTGACAACGTTACAGGGCTTAACGAAAGTTCCTTTCGCCCCGAATGAACCCGCCACTCTGATTAATATGCCCCTCTCTACCTATAGTGGGTTAAATCGATTAGGGGTGGAATTGGCGCGGGAGTGGTCATTTTGGTCCGTGACTATTTTAGGAGAAGCAGAGGAAGTCTAGTCCGAGGGTACTGTCAGGTTGAGAAACGGGGTTTCTGGATAAAATTCTGGCTAATATTGCCATTTTTTTGAATCGAGAAATCCGGTTTCTTTTCAATGAAGTCTTTCCCTCTAAACGGTTCGGCATTTAAACAAGAAGGTCTAAGGAGCCAGATGCTCTCACGCCCCCATATTTTTGGGGATTGGCGGAGGATGCAAGACTTTTTTGAGTTTTCAAAATTTGCACTTTATTCAGAGTAAATAGATGAACCAGAGTAGAAACACAAATCAACCGAGTGAACCCCGCGACATCTGGGCCGCATTTTTGGCAGAAGAACAGAAAACTGATTCTAAGTTAGGGAAAATCTTTGTTGAGGCTGGATTTGCGGGATACGAATTTAAGTCTCAAACTTTAACCCTTTATTTCTCCGATGAAGATAAAGCTAAGACCGCAAGAAGTACCGTGGAAAAACTGAAGAAAAAGCTCAAAAATCAAAAATTATTCTGTAAAAATATTGAATTTCAAGTTGGAGATGTCCGCAATTTAAATCAATCACCTCCCCCTAAAATGGGTGCTTTCAAAAAAGGAGGTAATCCGTTGCAAGCTCTAATTTTTGCTGAATTTGGCAGGGATAGAAATAATGAGGAACTGGTACAACCTGTGTTCGTGGAAGCGGTAAAACAGGAAGGAGGCTGTCAAAAAATTTATGAGAAACTGAAAAAGCGTACTGAACAACTTATTGGCACCGAGGGAGCTTTGATTTCAGCTTCGTTTAACTGGCGCGTCCGAGTCGGGGGAACGCGGGGGTTTCGCGAGTCTCTCTTACCCGTATTTCATCCCATTTTTGGCGTTCCTTATATTCCCAGTTCTAGCTTAAAAGGGGCTGCCCGAGCTTGGGCGAGAAAACATGGCAGTGGCGATCGCATTCTACACCTGCTGGGGATGTTGGAGGGGAAACAGGCGATCGCAGCCAAGGTTGAATTTTTGGATGCCTTCCCCACTAAACCTTGCCTCAGCGTTGATGTAGCTACTCCCCAATGGCATTGGAACAATAACCAAGTGACTTACAAGCCAGAACCTCACGCCCTTTTAAGTCTAGAAAGACCTGAATTTTTGATGGGGTTACGTCCCACCGCCCGGGGAACCTCCCAGGAAGTACAAGAAGTAAAAACTTGGCTAGAAAATGCCCTAAAAACAGGGATTGGCTCCCGGGTTAGTAGTGGTTATGGTCGGGCATTGGGACAGCTTCCGCAGTTCCCCCATAGCCAATCCTACTCGTTTGAACTCTGGACTCAGGGGATGTATGGTAGCAATCCTCCCTCTCCAGGAAATCACTACCAAGGAACTCCTGAATTTCGGCCTACCGCAGTTCGGGGGATTTTACGCTACTGGTTTCGGGCAATGGCTTTATCCCTCTATAATCCCCAGGATTGTAAAACACTGGAACAGAAAATTTTTGGGGATTTGAGTATTCAAGGCCAAGTATCCATCAGTGTTTTATTCAATCCCAATTTGAAGCAAAATCCGGATTTATATTCCGGAAGTATTTGTCTGGAAGCAACCGAGCCAAAATATTTAAAACTTTTGGAACAGTTACTGATTTTAGCCTCTCATTTAGGCGGAGTGGGTCGCGGTTCTCGTCGTCCGCTACATTACTTAAATAAAATGCTCCGAGGCTGTTATTGGGAAGTGAATGGGCAGGGATTTCCTTTAGAAGCGAATCCTCAGAAATGGCAGCAATTTTTTGAGGGGTTAAAGGCGGCATTCAATGCGGTAGAATCTCCCCTAACTTCTCATATATCGGGTCCGGGAACCCCCAGCAGTCGCCAGCAAGATGTATTAGACCGCAATGTTCAAGTCTGGCTACTCAAGACTCCTAAGCAGATACATCCGGACCGGGTGAAAAATTGGCCTACAGAAGGGGTGACGAGCCCAGTGCGCGGTGATGCTCTGGATTTGTTGTATAGTAGCACGGACTATAAAGGGCAGAATCAGGATCGACTTGGAAATCCTCAAGTCGGCGGCAAGTTAGGAACGCCTTCTTTTGTCTGGATTAAATCGATTTTTCCGCGTGAGGGTTCAGCCTATCAAGTTGTGACTATCTTTGGGGCAAATCAGAGCGATCGCCAGAAATTTGCTCGGGCTTTACAGAAAGAAGGTGCGGTTTTGGTGTTCGGAAGTCTAAATATAGCCCAATCCTCCGGCCCTAACCGCCGCCGTTAACTACTTTTCAACTGAGGGGTGCATTAATTGCGCCTCTGAGTTTTATAGGATTTTCAAAGTTTAGGGATCGCCCGCACTCATTCAATTTTTCAACCTCAAAAATCATGGTCAATTCTTCTGCATTTCAAATCGATCGCATTGATACGCTGATTATCACCGTTGGAACTCGTCAAGTCGGTTGGCGGAGCAATGATGGGGTGGTCCGCTGTTTTGGGGCGGATGGCGATCGCTCTCATCCTCCTCATATTAATCAGTTGTATCAGGAATTGGGCATTGAACGGGGTGCTTATGAACCGGACAAACCCAATATGCTGTGGAGTGTTCGGGATTTGGGGTCTCGATACTATGAACATTGCCAAGAGTGGTTGGGGGGTGATTTTAGTTCCGTTGAACTGTTACTGGACCATAAAATTATTGCCGATAGTGTGGCTAAAGGGCTCAATCACATCATCCTTTGGGCTACGAATCAGCCGGAGACGGTGCCTTGGAATTACCGGCGGGCGGATACCTGTTGGTTGGCACAGTTGATGAAAGGCAAGATTGAAACAACTTGGCCCGGAGTCAGGGTGGATGTTTTAGATTTGGGGGTAAATGCCAACGATCGCCACAAAATTCGGGAAGAGTTTGAGAATTTTATCTGGCCTTTTGCCTTAGACAAGCGGTCCCAGTCTTCCTCGAATGACTTTGTATTACTGATTGAAAATAAAGGGTCCGTTCCGGCGATCGCAGAAAGTCTAGAAATCTGTGCGGCAGCTTTGGTGCGCGAGTTTCAGGTGATCAATGCTTCGCCGATTGAACCGCCCAATCCTTATTCAAATTGTGAGAAGGAGATGTTTTCGGCAAGTCTTTCTCAAAGCTATGAGATGGTACCATTGAGCGAATATTTTTGGCCTTTGGAGCGATCGCGAGTGGTTTCTGCCTGGGAACGGGGAGATTTTCAGGAGGCTCAAGTTTGGCTATCAGCCCATCAAAGCCGCCATAAGCCGTTATATCAACTTGCCGGATACTTAGCACTTTCCACCAATTGGGAAATTGTCCGGTTTGCTCAGAACAAACAAATTGAGAATGGGTGGCTGCGATCGCGCCTGGTGGAACAACTCGCCGGGACCGAACAGGTACAGCAATGGCGCGATCGGCTGGTGGAGTTGCGAACCAATCCAGTTTTGCAAACCTGGGAAACGGTGTTTTTAATTGAATTGCAGTTAAAGCGCCAAAACTATACCACCACCTTTATGCAATTTTCTCAAACTGTCGAGCGATTGCTTTATCTTCGTAGTCAACAAGAAAATTGGCTAGGGAAAAATATTATCAGCCCACCGCCTGGTTTTAATTCTTACGGTAAACCCTATGAACCTGGATTTAAAGCGTTAATTAGTGGTTGGAGTCAAGTGGAAAAGATTCGCCCGTTGGATAAATGGGGCAAGCTGCTGAAGGGGATTCGAGAGAAGCGCAATGATGTGATTCATAAAGCGGACCCCATGACGTTACCGGAGATGCGATCGCTCTGGGCAGACAATGGATTTCCCGTCCCCATTTCTGAAAGTCCAGAACCCTTGATGGCGTTGATGGTTGAGGTACTCCGGAAAGTCGGTTCTCCTCCCTGGCAAATTCCCCCCCAACCTCTATTGCAATCCTTGTATGCATGGGGACTAGAAATCCTGCGTTCTGAAGTGCCTTCCACCTAGCTTGTTATGAAACATCCCTCTTTTATTGGACCTCGTGCGCCTCCGCCACTGGGGCGAGCGGCTTGGCTTTATTTCATTTACTCCAAGTCCTATGTCACGCCTCCCCACAACACCGGGGAAGGAACCAGAATTTGGCATTTTTTTCATCAATCAGGAGTAACAATCATGTATTTATCTATGCGTGGAATTCTGATTCGTCATATTGCCGTTGCTTGTATCAATGGCATCATTACCTTGGTCATCTTGTTAATTGCTCCTTTGGGATTAGTCGCGGTAATTACTAATACGATAATGGTTGTGCTGGCAACATTAGTCACTTCCGCATTTATCGATGGGGTTGTGCGTTTTTTGCAGCCTGCTGAAGCAGAACTATTGCGAAATGCTCAAGCTCAAAAAGCAGCTTCGGTGATTCCTAACCGCAATTATGACGAACTAGACCGGCACTCCTAGTATTTTGTCGGTATCTGTAGGGGCATCCAAGCAAATCGCCTCTACAGATAAGATTCGATGGTCAAAATATTTCTGCAAAGACTCTTAATCTGCCTTCCTATTGTACCTGGAGCCAGACACTGGTTAGGAATGATTGTAGAGCAGGATATGACTCACTTTCAATGATTTTTGCCGACTCTTTATGCAGACTTTGTATGTTTCTCAGCAAGGTTGCTATGTTTGTTTAGACGGTGAACTTTTACTCGTGAAGCGCCGCGATACCATCCTGAACGAGATTCAATTGCCCCTGCTAGAAATGATTCTGGTGTTTGGGAAATCTCAAATTACCACCCAAGCGATTAGAAGTTGCCTCTGGCGGAATATTCCCATTGGCTATCTATCGCGGATGGGATACTGTTATGGTCGGATTCTGCCCATTGAACGCGGGTATCGGCAACTGTCTCGGTATCAACAAGACTTGAGCTTGGTAGACCGCTTACTTGTGGCGCGGCGCATTGTCCAGGCCAAACTAAAAAACTCTCGGGTGATTTTGATGCGCCAACAACGGCGACAAAATTCTGACGTGGTTGCTTTTGCCATTCAGAGTTTGGATTATTTGATGACCAAAGCTGGAAAAGCCGAACGAGTTGACCAATTAATGGGGTATGAAGGAACCGGCGCGGCCCAATATTTCTCGGCTTTCGGAGACTGCCTAAACTCTCGCGATTTTGTGTTTGCCGGTCGGTCCCGGCGTCCTCCAGGGAATGCGGTCAATGCCATGTTGTCCTTCGGCTACCAAGTGCTTTGGAATCATTTGTTGACGCTGATTGAACTGCAAGGACTTGACCCCTATTCGGGTTGTTTGCATGAGGGCAGCTATCGTCATGCGGCTCTAGCTTCGGACTTGATTGAAGAGTTTCGCGCACCCTTGGTTGATTCGCTGGTTTTATATCTGGTGAATCGGAATATCATGGATGCGCGGGATGATTTCGTTTACAAAAATGGCGGCTGCTATCTGAATGAATCTGGACGACCCAAATTTTTGAAAGCGTTTCTGCAACGCATGGAAGAAACAATTACCGATGATTTTGGGGAAGCTCAACCAAAATGGGACTTGCTTCATCAACAAGTCAAGGAATACAAACAGTTTGTCTATGAACCTGTCAACGGATATTCCCCCTATCAGATTCGCTAAACTTTTGCATAAAATTAAAAACTTTGGTTCCCTTTTATCATAGAATGGGAATAGAGCTAGTCGGGAAACGAGGGGTCTTATATTTTCAATAGAAAATTCTGGATTTAAGCCAAATCGCTGATGCTGTTTTATGTAGTGGTTTACGATATTCCCGACAACAAACGGCGCAAGAAAGTCCATGATTTGCTGGAAGGCTACGGAAAATGGGTGCAGTATTCCACGTTTGAGTGCGTTCTGACTCGTTCTAAATTTGATGAACTCAAGAAACGACTGGGCGATCGGCTCAAACTAGAGGAAGACAGCATCCGGTTTTACCCCCTTTCCCGGCATACCTCCGCCCGAGTTGAAACTTGGGGGGTGGGGCCAGCAATTACGGAATATCCCAGTTCCGTGATTGTTTGATGTCCCGAGTGGATTTATTGGCCCAGTCCTTCAGTAAGTTGGTCCCTTCCGTTTTAGTCATTTTTGCGAGGCTCAACCAAAATCGCTGAAACGTCGAAAACTCGTCGGGAGCCTCGCAGCCTTACTGGGTAAGGGCTTCAGGTTTTAAATGGAGGTGCTTTTATGACCGCTGTAGCAACAATTTTATTGAGCCTCGCAAACCGCCTCTGGACTTCCCACCCAGTAAGGGTTACAATCGGGGTACCTCCCTACTCGCTAGGGAAATTAGTTGATTGGAAACAGAATGTTTACTGTCAATGCAAAGTTGAGATGTTCATACAGCCCTCCCTACTCGCTAGGGAAATTAGTTGATTGGAAACAGCCACTCAACGCTACGAGGTTACTCTGGCTATGAATACCCACTCCCTACTCGCTAGGGAAATTAGTTGATTGGAAACCAGCTTCTTGAGCTTTAACAAGTAAAGCCTCCTTGTAAGCTAACACTCCCTACTCGCTAGGGAAATTAGTTGATTGGAAACAACAACGAATTATCCAGACGCATCTGGGTAATCTTGGACTCCCTACTCGCTAGGGAAATTAGTTGATTGGAAACTGTTCTCATGAGCATGGGAATCTTCAAATGGGATTCCTCAGTAGATGGGGAGTCTCCCTACTCGCTAGGGAAATTAGTTGATTGGAAACTTGAACCTGTACGGCAGCGAGTTCATCCGACAAAGACTCCCTACTCGCTAGGGAAATTAGTTGATTGGAAACAAGATTTGTAATCCGAGCGCCACGTTTGGATTGAGTCTCTCTAAGCTCCCTACTCGCTAGGGAAATTAGTTGATTGGAAACACCATCGATATCTTTCAACACTTTTATGATTGGGATAACAACTCCCCTCCCTACTCGCTAGGGAAATTAGTTGATTGGAAACAGGACCACACCCAGGTATCTCCTTTAGCATCAATGCTCCCTACTCGCTAGGGAAATTAGTTGATTGGAAACGCATTGTTATGTCAAATGGAGGTTCCGTGTTACCTCTACCCATTCCTCCCTACTCGCTAGGGAAATTAGTTGATTGGAAACAGGTTCATATATTTAACACCCCGGTCGAAGCGAAAGGTTCTCCCTACTCGCTAGGGAAATTAGTTGATTGGAAACCTTTACGGATGAACGTTTGAAGTTCATGCAGAAAAGTTTCTCCCTACTCGCTAGGGAAATTAGTTGATTGGAAACTCATAGGCATCATCGACATCATTATCCCAATGCCAGTCGCCCGCTCCCTACTCGCTAGGGAAATTAGTTGATTGGAAACATCTATTCTACAGAGAAAACACCGTAGAAGCCCTGAGAGAAGCTCTACTCCCTACTCGCTAGGGAAATTAGTTGATTGGAAACTTATTAGCAATGGTTCCATCGCCAGTGCCATGCCCTATCAGGATCCTCCCTACTCGCTAGGGAAATTAGTTGATTGGAAACTCAGTAACGTCATCTGGGGTACTTTCAGTCGTTTCGGTAACCTGGTACCTCCCTACTCGCTAGGGAAATTAGTTGATTGGAAACGAAAATAAGACTCTCTTCCCAAACAGTTCCTCGCTCAATATCATCTCCCTACTCGCTAGGGAAATTAGTTGATTGGAAACGGGTAGAAACTTGTCAGCTACCTGTTGGGCTTCTTCTCTTGTTTCAACTCCCTACTCGCTAGGGAAATTAGTTGATTGGAAACATATTGATTGGGATATTAATGGGAAGAGTACTAATGCTCCCTACTCGCTAGGGAAATTAGTTGATTGGAAACCTCCCATGTATTTAGTTCAGGAAAGGATTGTTTTACTTTCCCGCTCCCTACTCGCTAGGGAAATTAGTTGATTGGAAACATTATCTCCGTTGTACTGGAATAGTTGGGGAAGTGGCCTCCCTACTCGCTAGGGAAATTAGTTGATTGGAAACGTAACTCTTGAAGAGCTGCTTGACGTTCAGGTGTATTACACATCTCCCTACTCGCTAGGGAAATTAGTTGATTGGAAACTACAGAAAGTAACCTTACCTTCCATTGCTTTATTGAGTAATGCTCCCTACTCGCTAGGGAAATTAGTTGATTGGAAACCCTCGACAGTGCGGGTGGCTTTGCGAAGTCTTTCTTCTTGGCTCCCTACTCGCTAGGGAAATTAGTTGATTGGAAACGTTACAAAGTATTTGCGTTCTTCAAGACACGCACGTGTCTTGAACTCGCTCCCTACTCGCTAGGGAAATTAGTTGATTGGAAACTCATCTCGGACCGTTCCACCGACAAAGCCCTGAAAGCTGACTATGACTCCCTACTCGCTAGGGAAATTAGTTGATTGGAAACAACCTGAAATATTCCATCGCAGGGCCAACACCGGACTCTCCCTACTCGCTAGGGAAATTAGTTGATTGGAAACGCTTCCCTGATGGCTTCATCCCACTCCTTTGCCGCCTTCACCCACTTATTGCTCCCTACTCGCTAGGGAAATTAGTTGATTGGAAACTCTACCCGTACTTCAGTACGATGAAACCAGAAGAAGCCCCCACTCCCTACTCGCTAGGGAAATTAGTTGATTGGAAACGACTTGGTTTAAGCCCACAAACTCAAAGGATACTTTGCCCTCCCTACTCGCTAGGGAAATTAGTTGATTGGAAACTCTACCAGAAGTTGTGCTCGGCTGAAGCCCATTTCCTCGAATCTCCCTACTCGCTAGGGAAATTAGTTGATTGGAAACGTCCAATCATTTCTCCGCCTTTGAACAAATATAAACCTGTTCCGTCTCCCTACTCGCTAGGGAAATTAGTTGATTGGAAACGAGGACCAATGATTGGGCTGAACGAACGTGCAGCACTTACATCTCCCTACTCGCTAGGGAAATTAGTTGATTGGAAACCTTCAGGACTATAGACCTTCTTGATGAATGAGGTAACTCCCTACTCGCTAGGGAAATTAGTTGATTGGAAACAAAACCCCTTTTCCTTATATGACTTCCAGAAAGCCGTCCAGACTCCCTACTCGCTAGGGAAATTAGTTGATTGGAAACCGGCCTTCGGTATTGCTACCGAAGACGAAGATTTGGTTTCCTCTCCCTACTCGCTAGGGAAATTAGTTGATTGGAAACATGACTTTTAGCTGCCATCTCCAGAGTTTCTACCAGAAGGGCTCCCTACTCGCTAGGGAAATTAGTTGATTGGAAACAAGGAAATCATATAATCTTTAACTAGACCTTAATATAGGTTTAGAAGATTCTCCCTACTCGCTAGGGAAATTAGTTGATTGGAAACAAGAATTCAGAAGGTACTTTACTTAAGAAAGTTTCGTAGTCTCCCTACTCGCTAGGGAAATTAGTTGATTGGAAACACCCGGGATAACCCAAGGGCAACCATTTCATGAACAAGGCTCTCCCTACTCGCTAGGGAAATTAGTTGATTGGAAACAGTGGTTATAAAAAAATAACCGTTCAACTTCCAGGTTAATCTCCCTACTCGCTAGGGAAATTAGTTGATTGGAAACGTTTCTTTAACGTAGTAGATACTATTACGGGTGGCTATGAAACCCTCCCTACTCGCTAGGGAAATTAGTTGATTGGAAACAGTTTAGGTATAGGAATGTTTAATAGACGGAGGGCTTCTTGTACTCCCTACTCGCTAGGGAAATTAGTTGATTGGAAACCTGCTTATATCTGAAATTTACTGGCAGACGCACGGGAAGCAGTCCGTCTCCCTACTCGCTAGGGAAATTAGTTGATTGGAAACTGGAGCGATGGGAGGTGGTGTTGTCATGCAGTGTTTCCCTCTCCCTACTCGCTAGGGAAATTAGTTGATTGGAAACACAGTTAAAGTGGCGACCACCGCCGATTTCCATTCCATCTCCCTACTCGCTAGGGAAATTAGTTGATTGGAAACTTCCACATTCCTTCCATCGGTTATTAGCCCAGCTAATACGGTTTTGGGTCTCCACCTCCCTACTCGCTAGGGAAATTAGTTGATTGGAAACTATCTCCCCTGACTGGAGGTTAAAGTCCCATTTATCCCGACACTCCCTACTCGCTAGGGAAATTAGTTGATTGGAAACGGGCGATCGGGCCATGCGGATCTGATATAAACAATGACCTGACACACTCCCTACTCGCTAGGGAAATTAGTTGATTGGAAACGGAATTCCATGTAGCGCTGTTTACTTACCGATAGAGTCCTCTCCCTACTCGCTAGGGAAATTAGTTGATTGGAAACAATGTGGAAATAGAGGAATGCGAGTGTCCATCCATACTCCCTACTCGCTAGGGAAATTAGTTGATTGGAAACTCTATTTCAGGGGCGGTGGCGAGCATCTAATTACCACTCCCTACTCGCTAGGGAAATTAGTTGATTGGAAACATCCGCTCATAATCAACGAGTTGATTTTTGATTAGAAAAGATGTCTCCCTACTCGCTAGGGAAATTAGTTGATTGGAAACCTTGAGTGCCTCGTTTTCCTTCCGTAATGCCTCTTTTTCCTCCCTACTCGCTAGGGAAATTAGTTGATTGGAAACTAATACTGAGAGCATCTCCGGGGTCAACTGAGTCTTACCACTACTCCCTACTCGCTAGGGAAATTAGTTGATTGGAAACAAATGGCTTGTCAGCTTTTTTCCGAACACCGGGAAAACCTCCCTACTCGCTGGCTGGGAAAATTAGTTGATTGACTTAGGATGCAGTGTGATAGAGAGATATTAGTAGGAACAAACTCATGACTTGGGAAAAAAAGGCGTTAGTTGGAATTTTACTCCTGCTACTTGCGGGGGTATCCTGGAACATTTACGAAACTGCCACCATCGGCAAAGGCAGCGATTTAGAGCGTTTAGCTGACGAATGGGATAACCAATGAGTAGTCACTACCCAATAGCTGGGAAAATCAATTGATTGGAAAATTTAGGAATTTAAGTAGCTAGTAGAATAGGTTTTGATGGCTTTTCTCTAATCCTAGAAAACTAGCTAATTCTCATAACTCTTGTACTCATAGAAAGGTATCATCCAATGAAATACGCAACTCTCAAATACCTATTTTCGTTAGGACTAACCATAGCGCTTCTTATAGTAGGGCTATATCCTCAAGCAATTGCATGGGTGAGCTTTGCAGTTCAAATTCCCTTGATTGATTATTATCAGTATGAAGGTAAAAAAAGAGCTTGGTTCATAATGCTATTGGGTATTATACTTGCCATAGTATGTTACGCAATGGAATGGAAATTGGCTTTCGTTATATGGTGTCTTAGTGTGCTTGGATCTGGAATGTTTCTTTGCCCCTTCTAAAAGCAGTTTCTTTTTTCCCATCATGCAGCAGTTGCAAGAGATGAAGCTATCTGCGTGAGCGCCATCCATTGTGCTAATTTCGTTAAGTTGGCAGTCACATCCGAAGAAAGTTAGCAGAACTTTGATAGGATGCCGCACATCGTTGATGAAGCCTGCGCGTGGTGCACTTAGCTATGCCGTAGGCCATCGCCAACCCAGTCATCCAGGCTCCATCAGTTAAATTACGAACAATAGCCATTTGCCACGCAAACCGGGTCGGGACGCCACGCTGGGTAAGGGTTATAATTTTTGCTATTCCCACTCGCTGGGAATACTAATTGATTGGAAACGTTAAAACAAAGTCTTTAGTTGAGGTCTTACTACGAATGTGAGGCGTGATTGTTGACAAAAGAGTAAGTTTCGAGTAATATAGTTTTTGGGGACACCTCTACCGCATAGAGTAATGTCCCCAGCCTGACGCTCTAGCAGTAAAGGTATCCCCCAGCCCAAGGGTTAGGGCAAAATTTCATTTCATGACCGATGACTAGGTCGTTAAAACAAAGTCTTTAAGTTGAAGTCTTACTACGAATGCGGAAATCGAATAAGGCTTCGACTCCCCTGGAATTCGCAAATAAAAACTTAAAAACTTAGAGCTTCCGTAGCGACAAAAGCTCTACATTTTCAATTTTTGGAAAACTTCAAAGACAGTCTTTTAAAACTTAAACTTGTGCAACAGACTTACTCTCCCCACTCACTGGGGATATTAATTGAATTGAAATTTCAGTAGTATCGCCGCCAGTATGGGGTTACACTGGTTCAAATTTTCACCTGTTGGGGATACTAATTGAAGGTAAAGAAGTGTGCGATTTATTTACTGGTTAATCCATAACCAACGCGGAAAGCTAACTAAAAATAACCCGAAAATTTAGCTTTCCAACTAACTCCTTGATGCAAGTGAAAGTCTTGTCTTATAAGAGATATAGTGACTCCTAACCTGGTTATACATCTAATACCGAACTGGAAAGAATGGCTCCTGGTGTCCGGGGCAATTGGCCTCCGGGTACCAAACCGCTTGCCGGAATGAAGGTAGGCAAACCATCTTTGAGGCGATCGGTTATTTGCTATTGAAACCTACCGCCCGACTGAATCCTAAAGAGAACTGGCCCTAACTCAAAATAGAGTGGTTCTATTTTTCAGGAAAAATATCGGTGGCTGGCAGTTGGGGCGAGTTGCGGTGTGTTGAGTTAAACTGAAACCTTGGCAGTTTACTGAAGCGATCGCACCTTCGGCAGCCATTCCAATCCGAGTCCAGTTACCCAGGCATCTAGGAAGTATCGGTCACGCCGGTTCTTTGCCCAGTTGTTTAATCATGGTAACCTGTTCTAATCTGGAGACGGCTGGAGCGACTGGCGCTTATGGCAGGTTTCTTATTAAGGGATGGGGCCTTTGTCTTACGGGCAGCGCTGTCCGTAAAAGGGATAATTTTTAGTATTTATAATGCTTGTCAAAAAAGTCAGTTCAATTATCTGCTAAAATTATTTGGATGAATTAAGGGTTACGCAATTTAATTAGACTCACTTAATTTTAATCAAGTAACCGAATCTAAGCCCAAAATTGATGTCCGTTTTTCTATGCAGTTTCAGAGGTTTTATCAAGTAAAACCCCAAATCTGTAGATTTACTAAAAATCCAGTTAACTTTGATTTATTTGCTTGAATTTGGCCTAGAAAATTTAGCTAACTTTTCTGCAAAACTTTAGCAAAATCCTTAAAACATTCTGGAATTTTGAGAACATATCCACTAAAAAGGATAACATACAAAGCGTAGTGGACAAAGGCGCACGCATGAATCTTTACTATCATTGGAAGTTGTACGCGCTGTTATATCAACTGGGGCTGCTCCCTGAAGGACATGGGTGCGAGGCAGTTGACTGTCTACAGCCTTATGCTCACGAGTTGCAGGTTTGGTGGAATAACCAGGGGAATATTATTGAGAACGTGGGCAAAGCCTCGGACCGCGTGACCCTAGACCAATTGGCAATCATCCCTCCTGTAACGCAGGTTTCCCATTTGATTAGTGGTCAATGGCAAAATGTGGGAGGAGAACCCGGGTTGCCGCCAGATTTGATTGCGCTCCTCAACCAAGTGGCCGGAAGCAATGCGAGAAAAGCGTTCTGGTGGTTATGGCGCTTTTACCCGGAATTTTTACTAACACAACAAACTGACGCGCTGTTGTTTCCCGCCGATCGCCTCATCCCGGATTGTCCCAAGCATAGTTATTACAGCACCGTTTCTGCGATCGCCGGTACAATTCCCCCAGATAGGCAAGAAACCGACCCCGATAAACATCCGTATCTTTTGTTGTTTACCTTCTCTCCGGTCCAGGAATTTATCAAATCCTCCCGCAAATTCCTAGATTTTTGGGCCGGTTCTTACCTGCTTCATTACCTCAGTGCAAGATTGTGTTGGTTTATTGCGCGAGTTTATGGACCCGATGCCGTCATTACCCCGTCCCTCTGGAGTCAAGAAATTATCGATGCACTCTTGGTTAAACAATATCCCGAATTTAGAACAACATTGGCAGGTTTCCAAGATAGCTCGGACCCGGTAGCCCGATTTAAGGACAAGACCTCCACCAGTTTGAGCACCGCTGGATTCCCCAACGTGATTACCGCCATTGTTCCGGGGAAACTCGCGGCGGAAAAACTGGGAAATGATCTCTCTAAATATTTAAAGATTTTATGGCGTCGGATTGCGTGTCGGGTTCGGAATGAAATTCGTTCTTCTACAATTGCTTATTTAACTGACCCGAATTCCCAACCAGCTATTCAAGAGTTAATTAGGAAACTTGCAGAGAACGAAGGACTCTCATCTGATTCACAACCCAATCCGAATCAGCAGGACTTAGAACGGTGGAGAAACCAGTCTTGTTGGGAATGGAAGCATCTGTGGAATGCCCAAATTCATCATAGTTGGGAACCCTACTGGACTGCTGTTCCTTTGGGTAATCCGGTCAATCCATTAGAGATTTATTCACCTGTACTCACCAACTTTAACTCCGACTGGATTAAGGCACAGGAAGGCGTTGCACCTTCGCGTCACGACCAACCCACCCCGATGCCGGTTGAAGATCAATTGTATAAATCCCTCAATGTTGGGACCTGGTGGGGGAATGTGCAAAGTCGGTTGGCCCAAGGCATTCAAGCGTTCAAGAATACGCGAGTATGGCAGGTTTCCCCGGCACCTGGAGAGCGATCGACCTTATCGGGACAATTGAGTGCCCTGCATCCGAGTTTAAAGTATCAAATTAATCAAAACCGCCAATCTCAGGTTTCGGATTATCGAGAAGGGGCGGGGGTTCCTTCCGGTTCTATGCAATTATTCTGGGAGTTGATGAGTTTAGTCTATCCTGGATTATTTAACGGGTCGGAAAAACTCAATGCTTTAGAGTTGACCAAACGAATGGCTTGGGTTTATGGGGGTGTGGCTCAATCTTTAGGGATTGATTTACAGATGAACCAGCAGGGGAGCCGCCAAAACTTCGATTATGAAAGTTTTATTCGTTTCCCGAACTTGAGTTCGATTGCAGCGGCTCGATTTGCTGAGACAAATCCTCAACGAATTCAAGAATATTGGGATACTTTGCGAAGATTAATCAAAGCAGACACTTTAACATTTACGGACGATGATTTTAACAAATTTGCAGCCAAAACTCGTCGCCCATTTCAAATTCAAAATGCCGATTTGCAATTGCAAACGTTGCCTAAATCGGGTAATGGCTATAACGGAGTGATGTTTTCCAGTAAATGGTTGGCGGATGATATGGGGTTGAAGGAACCTAGAACAGGCTCATCCGCCAAGCTCATTGCCTTACGACAAGCGGTATCCCAAGCGCATCATGAGTGCAACTTTGGCGACAGTTCTCCGGCAGATTGGTGGGCGATCGTTGCGGCAGATGGGGACAATATGGGGAAATATGTTTCGGGACGTAAACTGGAGTTGTATCAGGAGTACATTGATAGGGAGGCGATCGCCTCTGAACCTCCAGCAGAATTTAGCGAACTCCTCGAAACTCGCAAACGGATGGGTCCGGCAACGCATATTGGACTGAATCGGGCTTTGCTGGATTTTTCCAATCGGATTGTGCCTTATCTCACGGAAAAGCGCTTTTGTGGTAAAGTCGTGTATAGCGGTGGAGATGATGTGCTGGCGGTGTTGCCTTTAGCCGATGTCCTGAGTTTTTTGCGATCGCTACGTGCAGCTTGGTCCGGTGCAGAAGACCCCGGTCGAGACTTTGACAGTAGAGGCGGTTACTGGCATCCTCGCCAACCCCGCTCTCCTGGATTACCCAATCGTCCCCTGTTTACAATGGGTCAAACAGCCACCCTCAGTGCGGGAATCGTCATTGCTCATAAAAGCGTTCCCTTACCGACGGTGCTTGAATCGCTCTGGAGTGCCGAAGAAGACCGGGCAAAAAAAATGCAAGGCACTTTAGCGATTCCGCCGAAAGATGGGTTATGTTTTCGCGTAATTTATGGCAGTGGAAATGTCCTAGAAGCCTGCATGAAAGGTCAGTTTTTAGAACAACCCTGGTGGGATTTAATTTGCAGCGCAACGGCCACGGATGAACTCTCTCCCGTCTTATATCGTTTAGCTGAACAGTTGCCTATCCATAGTTGCTTGACCCCCCATAGTCAACTCATTTCTAAAGCAGCCAAGGTGATTGTCAATTCTCGCGACAAACAACTGGAACACGATCAGCTACAGGCACTGGAAGACTGGCTAAATATCTGGGAAGAATGGGCCTATGCAGTAGAGACTCAGTGGCAGCAAAAAATTCAATCTAAACCGGAAACCCCTAAACCCATTGGATGTACCATGCAAGATTTAGCGAGTCTCTTACGGTTTAGTGCATTTTGGCTCGACAAGACTGTTCATTAATCACCCAAAGTTTGGAAAAACATCATGCAGTGGTATCAAATTGAACCCTTAGATTTACTCATGTTTCGTGAGTCGAAGCCCTTCAGTCCAGGGGAGAGTTCTTGGGCCAAAGGGTTGTTTCCCCCCTTACCCACTCCAGTGTTTCAAGCCCTACGGAGTGCCCCAGGGGTTGACCCAAAACCTCATGAACAATCTCAGGTGAAACGTTCCTCAATCCCCCAGAAAAATATGCAGTTTTGGGGTCCGTTTTTGATGGATGAGTTTAACGAAGTTTGGCTACCGACTCCCAAGGATTTAGTAGGAGTTAAGCGGAAAGATTCCAGGGATTCAAATCAGGAGGACGAGGATGATGATTGGACTTCAGTTACTCGCCTCGTTCCTCAATCCGAACAAACGGATTGGGAGTACATCAGTTTTCCGGAGAATCATCTCAAACCCCTAGTTTCCCCTCGGTTACATCATCAAGAATTCGAGGGTCATCCTCCCTACCGAGAGTATGACGTAGTTTTAGGGCCTCTCAAGCCTTGGATGAAATTAACGGCTTTGGTAGAGTATCTCAAAGGGAAATTACCCAAAAATCCCAAGGATTTTACCGATGACCCTTGGGGGGTGCAGATTTTGCCTCATATTAAAATGGAACCAGGCACTCGTCAAGTTAGCGATCGCGAAGGCTATTTTACGGAAGTTGCCATCCGGCTCAAACCCGGCTGGAAATTTGTTGCTGCCATGAATCCAAAGATTTCAGCGATTACCCAACCTTGCGTGGTCCGCTTAGGCGGGGAAGGACATCGGGCTTTAGTTTCTCCCATTAATTTTCCAAGCGGCTGGCAACAACTAGAACGCTTTATCACTCCAAACCCTGACTCATCTATTGCTTATTTACTCACCCCAGGATTAGCCCGCACAGAAGGGGAAAAGCCTCATCAACTCGTTTATAGCGCTTATCCAGAAGTTTGGAAAGATATTTTAATTGGATGTGCGACCTCTCGTCCCTTATTATGGGGCGGTATTTCTTCTATCCAGCGTTCTCAACTTGATACCCTCAGAGAGACCGAAAAAACATGGGAATTTTCTTTGCTACCCCAACGCGCCTTTGTTCCTCCAGGAACGGTGTATTTATTCGACAAAAATGCCTCAGATGATTGGCTTAAAAAGCTGCCTTCAGATTACCGACTTCTTCCCCAACTAGAAAGCCCTCAAAATTGGTTAGACACTTTTAAAAACTTAAATTACGGACTTTTGTTATGGGGTAAGGTGAAAATTTGATTTGAATCCTTTTAGAGCCGAAGATAAATATATTGTTGCCCTGGGTCTGAATTGCATGAAATTTCCTGAAGTTACCATTGATGTTCATCCATCTTTTCTCTACTTTATCTATCCTTTTTCGTTTGAGGTTCGCTCATTTGAAGAACGAATTAACTGCATTGAAAATCACCAATTTCCCCGACAAAAATTTAAGACTTGGAAGCCTCAAAAATTAGTTACTGATGATTGGCTAGTTCATGTAGCAGACTATCTCAATCCAGATAAAGAGAGTCAACAGACTCCTACGGCTCAGTTTTGGGAGCTGAATAATGCCCTGGATAGTACATTAGGATTTCAGGATGTAGAATGGCAACTGATAACTCCCCAAGGACCGATTCAATTTGGCTTTGGTGAAAAACCTGGACAAGGCAGGCGATCGGCACAATTAGCTTTATTTAAAGTGGGGGTCGGATTTTTAAGTTTGAGGGTTCAACCCCTTTCTCCTGATTCTAAAGATTGGTTCAATTTTTTGCATTATTTTAGGTTTATGCGAGGTCAGCGGCGGACCGAATTACAGGCACAAAAAGTCAAATGGAATCCGCAACTTAAAAAGAAAGAATTAGATATTTTTTTCCCAGAAGTGGCAGGGGGAAATGTTGTTTATACAGGAACACTGACCATTGGTCTGCTGATTGAAACATTGCTAGAGGCTGGAGAGACCTATCATATCGAACCCTGGTGGGAAGAAATTTTTGTATGCGGTCAACTGATTCCGTTTGCGGTAATTTTTGCTCAGGGATTGACGGAGAAAACGATTCCGTTGATGTTATATAATTTGCAAAATTTCTTTCATGAAGGGCAAGGAAAATATCCATCTGCTCAAGACTTGGACCGGGCTTGTCAACCTTGGTTGCCTTATATTGAACGAATGTGGTGGATTTTTACGTTAGAAGGTGGGGTCTTTTTGTCAGCTAATGCACCGGATGAAAAGTTTTTCCGGGAAACACTTCCCAATCATATCCGGGATTTGTATTTTCTGTTATTTCGGCTGGTGTTGCATCAACGATTCACTTTGATGATGTTGTCCCATTGGGTCGCGCAACGGTGGGTGATGGGTGCAAATCATCGCGATCGCATTTATATTTTTGAAGAAATCCGGGATTTGCTGTTGTTGTTTACCGCCCGAGGATACTTTAGTCAAGTGGTCCAACGGGAACATCCTCACCGCTATTATTGCAAATGGCAGGAAGTTTTTCAACTGGAACAATTGTATGCCGAAGTCGGGGATGAGGTCCGAGATTTACATGACTACGTTCAAACTCAACAAAATCAGCGCTTACAACGGACAATTGAAATTTTGGGGGTGGCGATCGGTGCTGGGGGAATTGCCGCCTCTAGTATTTCGGGTTATATAGAACAACCTTTACCCTTGGAACCCCCGTTTTTAGCGGCAGTCCATCCCGGGATAAAAGCCTTGCTGGTTAGCATAATCATCGGATCATTTGCTGGATTTGCTGCGTGGGTATGGACGGGGATTTTTGGAGGATTATTTTCTCGTCTGTCCCCGTCAAATAAGTTTCGTAGACGATAAATTCAAAAAAACACTGAAGCCCTTTCTACTTGATTCACAAATTATGAACTTACTTTTTGCCAATATTGGCACGTCTGACTTAGCGATTAGATTTTCTCAACCGAAAGGTCCAGATTATTATCTGCCTATTGATTTCCTCAGTGAACCCAATTTACCCCAACAAGTCAATACCCTATCCCCAGAATTTCAGAAAATATGGAAGGAACAAAAAGCAGCAATTGATAATTTTTTTTATACGGAACTGGGTTTTGCTAATTCCGTGAAACGCAATAGCCGATGTCTGACCGCTAAATTGCTAGAATGCTATCGGTTGGCTCCGTCTAATTGGCACGATCGCTTGGCATTTGTTCGGATATTAGGAGTGTTGCAAAAAGCCGCAACTACTCAGCCTCGTGTTAGTAAAGCCTATATTTTTATCACCAACCAGAAAACTCGCCAAAACCGCAATGGTCATGATAAAGATACCATTTATTTGGTGCGTTTATTGCAAAACTGGCTGCGATATGATTCCCAGCAACTTGAGCCTAAATTTGCCGACTTACCTAAATTGGTCCCTGTCAGAATTCCACCGACTGAAAACCCCAGTGATTTAGAAGTCATGTTGCGGGTTTATGAACAAGAGATCGCTACTATTCTTAAAGAAGAACAGCCTAATCCCTCCTCTGATATTGTATTAGTCAGCATTAAGGGGGGAACGCCACAAATGGGGACGGCATTGCAATTACAATCAATCGATTCCGGCTTTCCCAATATGATATTTGTCGATCCACAGCTTTCGATTAATTCTGTTCTCCAGGGTCAACCTTCTCAATGTAAGTTAACGCTCTACTGGCGACATTTAAAGTCCCAAAAGTATCGCACCATTCGACAGCTTCTGGAACGGTGGGATTTCGATGGTGCAATTTCCATCTTACAGGATTGGCAAAATAACCTGAAATTACTTCCGGCTGAAGTCAAAACTTTGGTCGATTTGTCTGAAGTTGAGACGAGTTCTAACTTGGCAATTACCGCCTTGAAATTAGGGTTATGTCTCTTCAATTTTGACCGCCAAGGGGCTGAGACGATTTTAAAAACCTCCTCCCCAGAACTTGCCAGTCTATCCCATCTCACCCAGAATTATCACAGTTGGCTCAATTTATATGCTCATTGCCAAATTTATTGGCAACTCAATCAAGTGGCTAATTTTTTATGGTGCTTGAGTTCGTTTTGGGAAGATGTGGTCAATTATTTAGTCATTGCATTAGGAGGATACCAATATTTCCTACCAGAAAATACCCCAGGAATGCTTGAAAATTGGAACTTAGACCCCAGCAAAATAGAGCTAGATATTTGGAAGGTTTTAATTAAACATGACACTAAGCTCAAAACCTGGGACTTTAAGAAAAATGGCAACTTTAGTTTAAATATGAAGCGTTTTACAAAGCGATATTTAGCTAAAGCTATTGTCAGGCACAATCAGCATGACATCCAGGAATGGGAGAAGATTGAGCAGGCGTTAAAACAATTAAATTATTGGGTAGAAAAGCGAAATGACCTGATTCATCGAATTAAAGGCGCGTCTCAAGAAACCATGCACGAAATGCTGGCAGCAGACCGGAAATTAAAGATAAAAGAAGCGCAAAAGGCTTCGGAAGTAGACCTGATTTTAGAAACCATGCAAACCCTGTGTCTATCTGTTTTTCGTCTACTCAATCAACCTCCTTGTCCTGGAGTTGACCCCAATTCAGATGGGGTTTATTATATCTACTCAGACATTGTTGACTGGGTAAATCAGCAACTAGATGAGTAAGGTTAAACCGATCATTTAGAGAGGATGTTGCGCAGGGTTGTCCGTCGGCAAGGCGATCGCCCGGTAGAGAGGGTCCCACAAGACACAAGAGGCGATCGCACATTGCTAACCTTAGCTATCTGTACTGGGATTCAGGAGTTGCTCAAATTCAGCAACAGCACCTACAGAAATGGTTTGGCGATGAAGCTGTTTTAGAGTCGCAATCTCCTCCAGACGATTCACCGCTTCTACCACGGACTGAGGGACTTCCCCAAACCGGACTTGCAAAAGGTCTAGGATATTCTCCCGTTGAGTTTGCAAGGTCCCCTGTTCGAGTCCCTGTTCGAGTCCCTGTTCGAGTCCCTGTTCCATTGCTTCTTCTCGGATGAGTTCTTCCATTGGACTGATGAATGGCATTTGTCTTTCCTCCCGATATTCAATGAGTTGGGTTCTTAATTGTTGTTCGAGTTGCTTCGGTAAGCTCATCATCCGGTCTATAAACCGGAATAAGTTCTCGACTTCCTCTCGACTATATCCTCGGTCAAACAGGGAACGGATTAGGGTCCATTTCCACTGTTTCCGTTCTTCCATTTGGCGGTTGGTGGCCTGGGTTTTTAAATGGGCCATGACCATCAGCGCAAACGGATTCTGTTCTGATTCTAACTGTTCCCACTGCGTTTGGTAGTCTAGGAGTTTGGCCGTGGGAAATTCCAGTTTGAGCTTGTATCCATCCAGGGTAAAAGCATATTCGGTGGGTCGCCAACTGGGGGTATCATCGCCTAAGATGGCGACACTGACTACGGGTTTGTCATATTGGTCAAAGGCGCGGTAGTTATAGCGATAGATGCGTTTGGGAAAGTCGATAACTGATTGACTTTGGATTTCAACGTGAATCATTATCCACAGGACATTTCCGCTGATGAGTTTAACTTCAAACAGTTTGTCAGGAAATTGGGTGCCGATGTCGGAGTCGCGGCCTAGTTCTAGGAGTTCTTTGTCTAGGGACTGATAGGGTTGACTCCAGTCGATTTGGTTATGAATGGCGGGGAAGAAGAAGCTGAGTAATTGCTCAAAGTAGAGGTTGAGTGCTTCCTTCTAAGGGCCATCATAATCCGCTTTGACGGGTTGATATTCCATAATGTATTGATTTGAATTTAAGTTTTATTATACATTACTCTTGGATTAAACTTTATTGATTTTTGGGTAATTTTAAAAATTCAAAGACTGCCCCATAACGTAGCTTCACTAAGGGTGTTCCAACAAATAAATCATCCAAATCCCGATGGTTAAGCACCTAACAAGACTGTATTAGCCCGCGCAGGCGGGCTTTGTCCGTGTAGCCCCAGGCTTCAGCCTGCGGGTTTTTTGGGGATTTTATTTTTTGGA
>NZ_JAMXOT010000469.1 GCF_024220515.1 Oscillatoria sp. HE19RPO | reverse complement strand
CGCAATGCTTGCGCCCAATTCAGGGCGCAAGCATTGCGCCCCTACACATACCTTCCTTTCAGTTGAACGGTTGGAGGATTTATATTTTGCAATCCCCTTATCATAAATTTGGGCAAGAAACCCGGTTTCTAATCTTTGACTAGGGGTTCGCTTAATAGACCTCTTGCAAAATTCTTTAAAGCCCCCCAGGAACTAAATATTTATTCCTCTGGCCTCCCCCTTCTTAAGGGGGACGGGAGGGGGATCTCTAAGGGGGGTTGGGGGGATCAATCCTTTTTTTTGCAAGAGGTCTAATCATCCAATAGATTGCCTGATTTTATCCGCTAATTCCATCGCCTCTTCCTTGGTGGAAATCTCTCCCTCTACCGTTGCTAACTGAATTTGATTTAATATCTCCCCAATTTGTGGACCCCGGGGAATCCCTAATTCGCTGATTAAATCGTTGCCGGTAATCAGAACTTTTGGATGTGCTGCCAAGTCTTCCGGGTTCAAATAGCGCTCAACGGCATTGCTGAGGGCTTCCAGAGAAATTCCCGAGGCCAGGGCCATTGCCGCTAAGGAGGGAAACAACGACCCCACCTGACGAAACAGAAAATAATGCGATCGCACCGTCCAGTCTGTCAACTCCGGTTGCTGTTGGATTAACTGCCAACTTTTTATCACCTGAATCGTGGCTTTAATTTCCACCCGACTCAACTTTAATCGCATTAATTGCGCTTCTGCACTACCCGGTTCTAACGGTAACAAACAGACTAACTTGGCAATTCCTAAATATCCAGAAATCCTCAAAGTTGCCCGCAAATCTAACAAAAATTCTTCCCCCAACTGCGGCCATTTTTCCCCGAGTTGGACTGCCGCCTCATCAATCCGAGTTAAAAGAGTGAGGGAATCTTTCGTGGCATCGGGTAACCAATAGCGCAACAAACCATCTTCCCATGCTGCCACCAGATGAACACTTCCCCCTATGCGGTTGAGAAGATACCATAACTCAGTATTCACCCGTTCTGCTGCCACCTGCCGCAACAAGGGCGCTAATTGACGGATTGCTGCTTGGGTTTGAGGTTCCAGGGTAAACCCCAATTGCGCCGCCTGCCGATAACCCCGTAACAGACGCAGGGGGTCCGAGGCGAGATTTGTGGGGGAAATCATCCGAATGGTGCGGGTTTGTAAGTCTTGCCGTCCCTGGAGAGGGTCTACAATTTGCCCGGTTTTGGGGTGGTAGGCGATCGCATTAATCGTAAAATCCCGGCGTTGCAAATCTGCCTCTAGGGTCATCCCCTCCTGCTTGGCAAAATCTACCGTGGCATGAGGAAACACCACCCGGGCGATTTTGCGTTCATCATCGAGGACCACAAACCCAGCTTTATGGCGATCGGCAATCTGTTTTGCTATCTTAATCGCATACCCGGGTAAGACAAAATCCAAATCCAAATAGGGAGACTGCCGTTCTAGCAAGGCATCTCGGACCGAACCCCCGACGAGATAGGCATCGTCAGGCAGCATTTCCAAGCTAAAGGGCCAAGTTTCGGGACCCAGAGCACGAATAGATTCGCCTTGTTTCATAAAAAAATCAACCTACCGGGTGGGCAATATCTCTGCTGATTACGTTAGAGTAACAAAAAAGCCGTATGGAGTGTTTACGATGTGTATTTGCGTAAACTGCCACTATGTCGATCGCTGCTTAACTTATAACGCAGTGGAATATCAACATCAACAGCCCCACTTAACTGAAACACCGGATTTTGAACCCATAGAACCCACGATTAATGTGAATATCCGCAATACTTCGGATGCCATTGAGATGGAATGGGATGTGGTCGGTTGTGAAAGTTTTAAAGAAGAAATGGGCAAATGGGCGCGATTACGTCCCGGGGAATTAGTTCCCACCTAGGATGGAAATCCTGCACCCGTTGAATCGATTTAATCGAGTAAGTTGGTGTTTATCTTAACCCGAATTAGACCCGTTTCAATCGATTGAAACCCAGAATTTACAGGGGAATCGGAGGGACAAGGCGCTGCCTTGTCCTTCTTACTGTTCAGGGGACCTAAAACCCTAGCCCTGAATTGGTGGTAAATTTAATAACGAAAAATCATTATTTCTTG
>NZ_JAMXOT010000122.1 GCF_024220515.1 Oscillatoria sp. HE19RPO | reverse complement strand
TGCATTGAATTTGTGACAATTGGCAAAAACTTGAGCAAGAAACCCGGTTTCTGGTCCCCTACCCAGTTAAGAAACCGGGTTTCTGCATTGAATTTGTGACAATTGGCAAAAACTTGAGCAAGAAACCCGGTTTCTGGTCCTTTACAGTTGTCCTAAGTCCGGGCAAATTCTGACGATCGCTCAGTGAGTTCCAGCAGCAATCTGCGGATTAGACCAATGGTGACTGCCGGAACTTCCAACTGGGGCGTTAATCCCACCGTTTCAAGCTGGATGAACTCCCGAATTGCCGAGGGGTTAAGACTCGCAAGACGCTTGCCGACTTCGGGTCCGGTAAATTGGGACTGGCGTCCCCAAATAAAGGCGGTGGGAGTGGACAGTTGGGGGATATCCCGGGCTAAATCAAAGCAGAGGTCCCCGCGCACGAAGGAGAGGGCCGCATATTCCCCATTGGGTTCTAGGGCCGACTGGAGGTACGCTTGGACGATTTCTGGATAAATTAAGTCCGGATTGGCAAATTGTCGGTTTTCGAGGAAACCGCGAATTCCTAGTTCCGTGGCGATTCCCGTCCGATATAAGAGTTGGTCTAGGATGGGGGTTTTCACCAGTTGGGCGAAAAAGCTGTTGGTGTAATTTTCCCCAAAGTCGGAGAGTCCCGAGGGGGTGGTTAAAATGAGGCTTTTGAAGAACTCGGGATGGGCGATCGCCACTCGAATGGTGAAGGCAGCAGTTAGGGAAGAGGCGATCGCCACCACAGGTTCGGGACAAGTCTGTTGGATAAATTCGGTGAGGGTATTCAGATAGTCTTCTATTTGATAATTGCGTTCCGGATGTTCTGAACGTCCCCATCCGATTAAGTCGGGGGCGAGGATCCGGTAGTCTGAGGCAAAGGCGGGATAGACTTTCGACCACTCATAAGCGGAGGACCCCCCACCAAATCCGTGCAGGAAGAGTAATGTCGGTTGGGTCGGGCGATCGCCACTTTCAGAGGGTCCACCCTGCCAAAATTCCGGGCGGTTGGTATAGTAAACCATGCGACCCAGGGAGGTCACGATTGAACCCTGGTCAAAACCGGGGGGTATAAACATCAATTTACCTCCTCATATCAAGATAATAATTCTTCCATTGGGACTGTACAATTTCCTCGGTACCCAGGCGATCGAGCCTGACTCAGTTAGGCCCTCTCTCCTGGGTTCTGTTGCTGAAAACGGGTTTCAAATGCAAAGGATTTATCAAGCCTAATCTAATTTTATAAAGTTTCCGTAAAGCTCCGGATCCGCTCAAGTCCGGCTATATCGGGTTAAAACCCCTCTGCTGTAAGGATTTGGGGGGAGTTTTAGTTCTGGATATAATTTTGTAGGGCGCTGTTAAAATTGCCGCAATCCGACATAATTTACAGTGTGGGGTGTCACCCCTCATGCTTGTTCGGGACTGTGGGTAACCCAATCTGATGACCGATGGCTGGATCGGGGGATGAAGTTAAGCCAGATATAGGGTGTGGTTTTGGCTCATGCGATCGGTTTGGGAAATTAGGGTTAATTTTTTCCCGAAAGAATATTTCTGGGGTGAACATCTTTACCAACCGGGCAAATTCCCAAAAGGGAAAATCGCCGGTGGCAACCCAACGGGTGATGGTGTCCCTTGTGGCGTGATCCAAGGGTGTCATTACCCGGATATGTCCGAATGGGGTTTGACGATCGCACTGGAAACGATGGCGATCGCCCGATTGGGGTTCAAACACTCAAGGGTGGGTTCATCTGAATTAGCCAGAAGTAACTTTAACAGGGAATGATAAGATGATGCGTCAACGTGCAGTAATGGTAGAGCAATTTAATTCCTATAGCCGTGATTTCCCCAAAAAGCGGAATCATGACTCGGCGATCGAGTTCAATCAAGTTCCGTCCGTAGCCTCTTTTCCCGATAATTTAGAGCCAGGAACTGTCGAGTTGAGTCTAGTTGAACCGCAAATCGGGCGCATCATTTTAGATTTAGAAGCCTTAAACTGTTTTGAAGTCGTAGAACGGCAATTTGAGAACCAAGGCGTCATTTTCAGCAATGCGATCGCCCTGGCCCCTTCTAATCCGGCTTTTCCCAGCAAATCAGGCCGGATTGTCATCATGGGTGCACCCAAAAGCGGGGCGATCGAAGTCACCTTTCTCCAACCCGTTCATCTGGTAAATAGCCTCGTAACCAGTTCCCGGCGCACTGTTCTTTCCGCTTACAACGAACAAGATGAACAAATTGCCGAAGTCGAAACCCTCGGACCCAATTTAGCCGGTTCCCCCTCTTTAATTCCCCCGAATGCAGAACTAATCGTCAATGTTCCAAACATTCATCGGGTCACCTTTTATGCCTTCGATGGTCACATCACCTTAGCGGGATTTTCCTTTGCTATATAGTCGGGAGACCCCCTCTCAATTGGCATCGGTTAGCGCCTTTTATTCTGAGTTTGACCCCGGTTTTTAACTCTAAGTATCAGGCGCTAACATAACGAACTCATTGGCATCATCTCGCCACGGCACTATCTATTCGGGAGAAATGGTTAACCTTCCCTGAATAGAAGTTAGCTCTTTAAATTTTAACCAATTCCTCCCCTACTCAACGCCCTAAATCGGTGTATTTTGTAGCGACGGATCATCGACAACCCCTCTGGACCTCTGGGACTGACGCGAGCCTCATCCTTTCCGAAACCAGGGAGATGATCAGCGACTCAGGGAAACCCAGACAGCCGGTTTGTGTCGCGTCCCGAGGACAGGCTATGGGAACCTCATCACAATCTTAGCCAGCGTTTCGCAAAAATTCCCCAGGACAGATCAATCTGGTAACTTGTCGGGTTTTACTGTACTCTGGGAAAAATCGAAAATTATATCCTTTTTAAGGATATAATATGTCTGCTTTCATCTGGCAATTACTCTATATCAGCGTTTTCCAGGCAATCCGACTTGGATATTCCGGTTCTCCCTCGAATCGCAAAATGCGATGCTGCCAGACTTTTCTAAAAGGATGGAATAATGTTATGTCTCTTCTCTCGATTTGCGCCACAGACTATAAAAACTTAAACTTTTACTCCACCCCCTTAGAACTCAAGTCTCTCAACATTTTGGTGGGTCCAAACGGCTCAGGAAAGAGTAATTTAATGGGTCTATTAAATTTCCTCTACCTTTCGGTTTCTCAAAATTCCGAGGCAACCAGTGGTTTTGCTTACGCTTGTGACTATTTGGGGGGAACGCATCTTCTTTCTTTCAATACAAAGCGACCGGGAAAAGTTAGTTTGAAATACGAGTTTGGTGGAATTGAAGAGACAAGAAATAAACCCATATATCTGGGTTTTAAATTATTAGTAAGCCAATCAAGTAATCGGATAGAACTTTGTGAAGACTATCTTTATTCACCTATAATAGGTGATGTGGATGAGCCTTTTTATTACTATAAATTTCACGATCAGTCCGTCGGCTCTGGAGTCTTTTCTATTTCAAAACCCCATCAGGGCAGTAAGTTTGAACGAATTTCCGATCTTCCTGTTGATTCCCTCGGTCTCTTGAGTATCGATGAGCGCATTCAAGAAGACGAAGAAGTGCGGGAGCTTCTCCTAAAATCAAGTATTTATGCAGTTCGTAAACACTTGTTGCAAGAAATTAAAGGGTGGCGCTTTTATAATGCCAACAATATGAATTCCCAGAAAATTCGTAACGCTGAACCCAAGATTAGCTCAACCTCTTTGAATACTTACTTATCAGAAACAGGCGAAAATCTAGCAGCCGTGTTAGAGCAACTTTCGGCTGAAAGTCTTGATTTTGAGGAGCGGTTTAACGAGGCATTCAAGCAATTATTTCCCATGACCCGACGCATTCGGGCCACCCGAGCAGGGCTTTTGAATCTCACCCTTGAGTGGTCAATCAAGGGGATAGACGAGGTGTTTTATCTCCGAGATATGTCCGATGGTTCCGTGAGAATGTTATGCTGGGCTGTCATTTTATTGTCACCGAAACTTCCCTCCCTACTGGTCATTGATGAACCTGAATTGGGGATTCATGTAGCTTGGATGAAAATCTTGGCGGGATGGATTCACTATGCTGCTCAACGAACTAAAGTGATTATTTCAACTCATAGTCCAGATTTATTAGACTGTTTTACAGACCGTTCAGACTCTGTGATATCTCTTAACTTAAGGGCGGATGGATGGGTCTCCCTCGATCGCATTCAAGAAGAGCAATTTAAAGCCCGTTTGCAAGAAGGATGGGAGTTAGGTGATTTGTATCGAGTAGGGGACCCCAGCATTGGAGGCTGGCCGTGGTAATTTGGTTGTTTGCCGGAGGCGGACCACCGGAGTATAGCGGCTTAGTCAAACTTTTGCAAAAGGAATTTCCTGAATATCATTTTGAGCGACAACTCCCTCAACTCGCTCACAAACCCATTGGAAAACCTAATCGTGCTGTTCCTATAGTCCGGTCAACCACAGGAAGTGATTTGCTCAGAGCTATCTCGGAACGCCTATCGTTTCTCTTCACTCGTAAATCTCTGGAAGAGCGATTGCTCAAGGATAGCTTATGTGATGCCATTCTCGTCATTGATGACTTAGATTGCCGCCGATGGCAGGGGTTAGTCTGTAATGATATAGAATCCCCAGGATTTCATCAGATCCAAAATAATTATATTCAACAAGTCACCCGGAGTCTGATTCAGGCTAAAGAACCGTTGGACGAGCGGATGAAAAATCGATTAGATGAAGTGCAATTTAACCCCAAAATTATTGTAGGATTTGCATCTCCAGAAATAGAGTCTTGGATTATTGCCGACTGGGGAAACTGTCAGCACCGCGATTTTCCTCAACACCAATGGATTCGGATGAAGCAATGGTTGCGAGACGTGGCTCAGTTAGATTTTGACAATCCGGAACTGTATGGCGGATTTAATCCTGAAACTGGAGTCTGTCAAGTGAAGCTTTCGGAACAAATTGTCGAAGCCTCAACTCAAGCCCAAATTTCTCAAGAAGCTCAACAACCCTCTCGATATAATAAAGCGCGACATTCATCAGAACTACTAGAAAATATATCCGGTCAAAAAGTGCAAAGAATCTGCCCAATTTTCAGAGCCATGTACCAGTCTCTGCAAAGTTTAGGCAAGTGAAGAGATTAGGGGGCGGGTTGCTCCTCAAACTGGTAACTCACGGGTTCTGTGAACCTCGCTACAATCTAAGAATCGATCGCCTCTTGCAGCATTGGGTCAGACGAAAACTCGTCCTGCTTCTTTTCCTCTGTCCGATTAAATTCCCCCAATTTCCCCAATTTCCCCAATCTCTACCCAAAGATCTTCCCAGAAATGCCATCTGATCGTACACTATATCCATCTTGTTTCTGTGACTCAGACGAAATAGGTAAAATAACGTGGCAAAGGGGTTATCGCAGTGGCAACAATTGGTTAACGGGTTATGGAGGGTACCCCCTCTTCTCAAGCAGGGCTTTGTTGACAAAACTGGCTCACCGATGCGAATCCGCTTAAACGGCACTTGGCTGTTGGGGGGGACGGTGACGATCGCCTTGCTGATTTGGAATTGGAAACTCTTAGTCGCTACAGGTGCCGGGGTCCTGGTGATGTTGGCGACTTACATGATCCAAGGATGGAATTGGCATCAGGTGCGATGTCGCTTGAATCAGTCTCTTGGCGGTGCGAATCGTCAGGTGGCAGTCGCTGTGGGGACGGGAGGACTTGCCACCCTCGGAAGTTACATGGCAGTCTCTATCTGGTTGGAATCCCCCAGTCCCTGGTTCGCAACCGCAGCGATCGCCCAGGGAATCATGACTTTGGCAACTTTAATCTTACTGGTCTGGCAAGCACTCAATCATCAAGTGAGTTCTGAGACAACTCACCGCAATGCCAGGGTGATGAATTTGACCGATTCAGACCCCCTCAAGCGTCTGATTGCGGTTCGACAAATTACTAAATCCCTACCCATGACCCCCCTTGCTGAACGACGGGCGATCGCTGACTATTTTCGCCTGATGTTGTCTCGGGAAACTGAACCCCTGGTTCGCGATGCGGTTCTGGATGGACTGCAAGCGATCGAACCGGGTAAACAGCTAGGCGTGGGAATGGAACCTCTAGCGGTTCCTCCCTTGAAAAAGCGCACTCCGGTGAAAGTCCGCCCTCGGGTTTATGAATATGAGGAATAGGGCGATCGGGTTTTTTTATGGCGGTGGGAACGACTGAAGTCGTTACTACGAACTCAGAAAAGAACGACTGAAGTGGTTACTACGAACTGAAGAGGGAACGACTGAAGTCGTTACTACGAACAACAGAGGGAACAAATAAAGGTTGTTGCTGTAGTCGGTTTTAACCGACTTTAGCTATTAGGCGGGGGTTTGAACCCCTGCCGGTTGTCGCTACCTGTCGATCGCCAGCACTTGAATCGCGTCCCCGGGTGCAATGGTGGAAACTCCTACCGGAATCACTGCTAGGGCGGTGGTTTGGGCGAGATTAATCAAATTTCCTGAACTGTGACTGCCGCCTGCTAGTTCAAATTGGTAAATGCCATCGATGCAGTGGATTTTCCCCCAGAGATAGATTTCTCGGGGTCCTCCTCCGCGTAATTCTTGCTGCGATCGCGCCGTTAAAAACTGAGGTTCCCATCCCTGCTTCCACCCCGCGAATTTCCGCATCGCCGGTTGTACGAAGCGCCAAAAGGTGACTAAGGCGGAAACCGGATTTCCCGGCAACCCAAAATAGAGGACTGAGGAGGTGGACGCTTCCCGAGGAAAACTCGCAACGGTTAAGGGTTTCCCCGGTCTAATCCCCACCTTTTTGATGTGGACTGTTCCCTTTAATTGGGTCAGAATTTGTTCAACGTAGTCATAGTCGCCCACGGAGACACCGCCTGTAGAGAGGACGATATCGGCAGTTGTTAGCGCTTTGGCGATCGCCTTTTGCAGTGCCTCGGGTTGATCCCCAACAATTCCCATCAGCAAGGGTTCCCCCCCTGCGGCAGTGATGGCAGCGGCTAAAGCATATTGATTTGAGTCTACCAGTTGTCCCGGTTTTAAGGGTTGCCCGGGAGCAACTAACTCATCCCCAGTGGATAAGATGGCAATTTTACAACGGCGATACACCGGCACTTGGGTAATCTGTGCCGTAGCGAGAACGGCAATATCTGGCGCACTCAGGACGATTCCTGGGGATAACAGGGGAGTTCCCGATTGGTAAAAGGAACCCTGATAACGCACCCATTCTCCCCGTTGGGAGGGGGCGGATAAGATTTCCACGCGATCGCCTTGGCGTTGGGTGTCTTCCTGAATCGTCACCGTATCCGCACCGGGTGGCATCATGGAACCCGTGAAAATTCGGGCCGCTTGTCCCTTGTCAAGGGTTTTTTGGGGGGGTTTCCCGGCAGGAATTTCTTCGATGATTTCCAATTGGATAGGGCGATCGCCACGAACCTCCGCGACATCTTCATAGCGCACTGCATATCCATCCATTGCGGAGTTATCCCAATGGGGAAAATCTAAGCTTCCCACCACGGATTCTGCCAACACTCGCCCCCGGGCGGATAACAACTCAACCTGTTCCCGATCCTGAACCGGATCCATCGGTTGCACTAACCCTAAGATGATTTCTTCTGCTTGTTTAACCGGCAACATGGACAATCAATCACCCCTTCAAACGGATGAAGTCAGTTTATCGGGTTTGGGGACTCAATGCCTGCCCAAATCAGGGTCAGGGAAACTTGAATTAAGAATTAACTGTTAATCATTAATACTTTTTAACTCTTTAACGTTTAATTCTCAATTCCTATGTTTCACTCAGGCAGTCTTACTCCGGTTGGATTGGGGGGTCCCCGATTCCCAGCTCTTTTTTAGACTTTTTAAGCTGTTTCCAGAGTCCCTTAATGTCTTCGTAGGCTTGATCCGGGGAGATTTTGCCGCCGGTTTCCAAACCACAGATGTAGTTCACTTTTTGAGCAAATTCTTGTAAATTTGCATCAAAGGCCAAGTTTTCGGGCGAAAACTTGCCATAGTATCGACTGCGCGGATAGAGAAAATCCGATTTATCTGTCATAGCTTCCTCCGGAATCAACAATTAGCAGCTTTGACCCAAGCGGATCCAGGTGGGTGTTCTTCTGGGCCCTTGGTGATGGGTTATCCTGGGATGGAGGTGTAAGCCTCTTAACCCACTTTTAACCTGTTTATCTTTTAACCTACATCCTTTAACCTATTCTTAATCTTAGAAAAACTCAACGTCATTTCTCCACCCTTCGACCTCAGAAATCAGAGAAGGGGACAGTAGAACCCTCTGATGGGACGCTTGAGCTAGAAATTTTCCGGTGAAATCCGCCAATGGCGATTTACCCTAGAGATTAAACTTCTTGCATCATTTTAATGAATGAGGAGCGGTTGTCCGGGTGAGTGACCCGGTGAGGGGGGTTCCTAAATTCTGCAAGAGGGGTAGTCAAGGGAGTAAGGAGTTATGGAAACCAACGCTGATTTAGTGCCAGGGGAAAATTTATCTGGGGGAGAGACTCGGGGCGATCGCCTCTCCTCTTCTGGGAGTGACAGTCAGTATCAAAAAAAGATGCAGCGGCGCAAGGAGGTCCAAGAACAACGGGTGGCCCTTGCTTCGGCTGAGAAGGGCTTAATTATTGTGAATACCGGGAATGGCAAGGGAAAAACCACTGCGGCGTTAGGGATGGTGTTGAGATCGCTGGGACATGGATTCCGGGTGGCGATCGTCCAGTTTATCAAGGGCGCTTGGGAACCGGCGGAAAAGGAAATTTTCAGCCGCTTCAGCGATCGCCTAGAATTCCACGCAATGGGGGAAGGATTCACCTGGGAAACCCAGGACCGCGATCGGGATATTCAAAAAGCCCGTCAAGCTTGGGAAAAAGCCTTAAGTTTTATCACCAACCCGGACTATAAACTGGTGCTGCTTGATGAAATTAATGTCGCGCTCAAACTGGGTTATTTGCCTGTGGAGGAGGTCCTAGCTGGTTTAGAGCAAAAGCCCGAGGAGTCTCATGTTATCCTCACCGGCAGAGGCGCACCGGCACCCCTGATTGAACGCGCTGACTTAGTAACGGAAATGACTCTCATCAAGCATCCGTTTCGGGAACAAGGGGTTAAAGCTCAACCCGGGATTGAATATTAATCCCACGATGACATGAGACCCTTCTGGCTTTAAAACAGCGATTTCAATGTTAGGGGATTGCAAAATATAAATCCTCCACAGGTTGAACGAACTGAAACGAACTGAAAGGAAGGTATGTGTAGGGGCGCAATGCTTGCGCCCCAGGGGCGCAAGCATTGC
>NZ_JAMXOT010000121.1 GCF_024220515.1 Oscillatoria sp. HE19RPO | reverse complement strand
ATTCTGTGTAGGGGCGATTCTCGAATCGCCAGTCTATAAAATTTCCCTAATTTTCTATATGTTGGTCTGGGTTTTTTCGGGCGATTCTCGAATCGCCCCTACAGGATTTTGTTGTAGACAATAGGAAAATTTTTCCCGGGAGCAATAATTCTGTGTAGGGGCGATTCTCGAATCGCCAGTCTATAAAATTTCCCTAATTTTCTATATGTTGGTCTGGGGTTTTTTCCGGCGATTCTCGAATCGCCCCTACAGGGGGTTTTTTTGAGAATATGGGGGGGTTTTTCGGGCGATTCTCGAATCGCCCCTACAGGGGGTTTTTGAGAAAAGGGGTGGGGTTCCCGGATTCCAGTTTTTACAAATTCCTATGTTCCTAACTGCCTACTGCGGTCAGAAAATCACCGATTTTCACCGACCCCGGGGTGATAATTTTAGCCAGTACGCCAGTTTGTAAATGACCATATCGGTTTTTCAAAACTGATAATAACCTTAAATTGCGATCGCCACTGTCTGGATCGACTTCGATATTGGCACAGCGTCCAATTTTAGCTGTAATCACAATCTTAGAGTCTCCTAAGTAAAATTCTTCTCCAACTCCGTTAAATTCTTCCCAGGGGGAAATTCCTTCGAGTAAAATATTCGGGCGAAATCGTCGCACATCAACGAAAGTTCCACAAGCTTCACTTAACTCATTTAAAGTCGCTTGACTCATCAGAGAAATATGCACAGGTGCACGATCTGGATAGCGGGTTGTACCCGTCCGACTGCCGACTAACTGTAAGGGGGAATACTGAGGATGTCTCGCTTCCGGCGTGGGTTTGGCATCGGCGAGAAATCCGGTAAAAAAGGCACTAATGCGATCGCGTCCGGCGCGGGTTTCTGTTGCGGCTTCCAGGAGGGTTACTCCCTGGTGACGAACCGTGAGGCAGTCAGTTACTGCATCATAAAAACAGTCTAATTTTGCCAATTTCGGCCAGTCATTCTGAACGGCAAAATGCCCTTTACTCATCCAGGGGACGAGGGTGGGATGGGGCGTATCACTGCCATCTAAAAACCTCAAGGCAAAGGCGCGATCGCCTCGGATGCCACAATCCTTTTCTAGGGTGACAGCCTGGATTGGATGGGGTGATAATCCCTTAATTGGATAGGAGAATAACTGCTTAACGTGAGATTCCTTCAATGACTTAATCCTCTCTTACTTTCCGAACCCTGGATTCCGGTTTCTTTTCCGGTAATACTTTGAAAATACAAGCCTCCGGCGGTGATTAAAAAGACCAAATAGGCGATAGCTTGCACTAAATACAGTTGCGATCGATATCCAAATAGGGCTTTAAAAACCACGCCGGGAAAGCGGTTATCCGGCAGAATTTGAGTGGCATTCCAAACTTGGGGTCCTAAAATACAGGAATCGGTCCCGGGATGACACCAACTGGCAAACTGAGGGGCGACTGCACTGAATTCTATCACCGCAAGATTGGCACTTTTCAAGGCAGAAATCACCAATCCGGAGACGATTAATAGCAAAAACACTCCCATGATTTGGAAGAAGAGGCGCAGGTTAATCTTTACCCCCCATTTAAACAGCAACGTACCAATTGCAAAGGCCCCGATCAACCCGGCAAAAGCACCGAATACTGGAGTCCAACCGCGCTCAAATTGGGCTAAAATAAACACCACGGTTTCAAATCCTTCTCGGAGAACCGCGATAAAAATTAGGGTAAATACCCCCCAACCGGCTTGATATTCGAGGGAATTTTTGCGGGTTTCTTCCGGGAGTTGGGAGGGAGTGTTTCCTTCAAATAAAGCGGCATTTACGGCCCCTTCGACTTCGCCTTTGAGGGATTTGGCTTGTTTTGTCATCCAAATCAGCATCCAACTGAGCATGGCGATCGCAACTAAACAAAATCCCGCTTTGAGACTCGGTGCGATCGCTGGTGCATATCGCCAATTCGACTGTCCCACCGCTTGCAGAATTCCGCCAAAGATAATCCCCACTAATCCACTGGCAACAATTCCCGTTCCGACCCCCGCATACACCCAAGGATTAAGCTGACTTTGTTGCGCTTTTTTCAAACAAGCTAATACAATCCCTACCACTAAAGCAGCTTCAACTCCCTCCCGCAAGGTAATTACAAATGTCGGTAAAGCAGCACTTATTTCCATAGCTATTAATTCAATAGTTTTGTGAAAATCGATTTTAATCGGATTATGGGGGCAATAATTGCACCCCTAAAAACCCATTGAATAAGTTTAATAAATCAAGTCATGTCTCGCAGCATTTTTCTTAGTTCAATGATATTAACTTCTGAAGAAGCAACCATTTTTCGAGTAAACTTTTCCAAATAAATACTGCTATTTTTGACCAAATCTAATAAGTTCCTATACCGTTCCAGCCCTTTCTTTTCATGATTAATACTTTCTTCAAGAATCATCCGAACCGAATGGGTATAGCTTTCCTCCATTGTAGAAATCCGCAGACTGGGATGTCCTTCTAACCCGGTGATAATTTCTCCGATTTGTTGAGCGCCAGTCAGGGAGTCAGTAGCTTGAGTTTGAAAAAAATTGACAATGGGAATCCGATTGGGTCCTGTTACCACGAGGGAATAGTGGGTATAAAGCACCACCCCCGCCAGTTCAAACTCCATGCTACTATTCAATAATTCAATGGTTCTTTTAAGGTTAAGTTCTTTCATTTGTTTACTTGAGTCTGAGCATCGGGGAAAGAGTAGAGAGGGTTTGGCAACCCTCTTTTCTGTCTGTCAAAAAATAGTAACAGAATGGAAATGATGGCGAGTCCCCTGTAGGGGTTTGGTTGCCAAACCCTCTTTATCTGTCAGCTTCTTTTTGCCGGAGTGTTTAATGCCTAGATTGCGCGAGACGATCGCCCATTCAACCGGACTTTAGATAAAATCGCGCAACATTTTTTTAATTTCTATGTTGTGCATTTCTTCTTGTCCAATTTGAGTCCGCGCGAATTCTTCCAAATACACGCTGGCATTTTCTACGGTATCGAGCAATTCTTTGTACATATCGAGGGCTTTTTTCTCATGGTTGAGACTTTCCTCTAAAATGTCACGGACGGAATGGCGATCGCTTTCCTCAATGGGTGCAATTCTCAGGCTAGGATGTCCTTCTAACCCGGTGATAATTTCTCCCACCTGTTGAGCATGGGTGAGGGATTCCGCAGCTTGAGCTTGAAAAAAGCTGACGATGGGAATCCGATTCGGGCCGGTTACCATTAGGGAATAATGGGTATAGCGTACCACACCAGCCAGCTCAAATTCCATAATCGTATTGAGCAAGTCAATGGTTTTTGGGAGATCGAGGTCTTTCATGTCGTTTTCGAGGGTTTCAGATGGGTTCAATTATTTGAACATTTTTTGGACGCAATTATCAAGTAGGGATTCCCCTGCTAGGATGGGTTATTTGTGTTTTGCAATCCCGATAATTACCAACCTGCAATAATTAACCGTTTGGCCCGAAGTCGCTGGCGATCGCCAGGAGAGTAAGGTCAGATTTTGTGCGGGTTGAGGTTCCTATCAAAATAGGTGAAAAACTTAATCCACCTGGGGATGGATTCTTCTAGCTAATTTTTAATTTTACACCAAATCGGATTCCACAATTCCGATCGGGTTGACCCGAGTTTCAAGAAAAATTAAGGTTTCATCACTTAACCAAAAATTAATGAAAAAAATCCCAACTTTCTCCCCGGCCCAAGGGAGAAAATTTATAGGGCAAACACCTTACCGGGTCAGCCTTTCCAGCCCTTAGATACTCACCTCCCAGACAGAACCTCATCCCCTAGGAGGGCATTGTCAAGTTTTCTAAAACGCGCTTTCCTATTAATATTCGAGCGATCGCAAGCTGTTCTCAATCCGAAACAACCTCACGGATATTCCGAATCTGGCTGAGGCGATCGCCGCAACCAATCTTTCATTAACCCCTTAAAAAATGAAGAAAAACTTAATTATTCTCACCCTCCTAGCCGGAATCCTTCCCACCCTACTCATGGGGTGTGAGCGAGATAGCACCCCAGTCACCTCAACTCCCGAACCCGTCACCCTAGAATCCGCCCCCAGCGAGACTCCGGGAACCGAAACTGCCTCTGGAGAAACCGGAACACTCCAAATTGTCGCCAACGGTGAGGACTTCGTGCGAGACGGCTTCACCTCCAAAGATGGTTGGGAGATCAACTTTAATGATGTTTACGTCAACCTCGCTGAAGTCACCGCCTACCAAACCGACCCCCCCTACAATCCGGAAACCGACAGTCAGCTAAACCCCAAGCAACAAGTCCAACTGGATGGAGTGAAAACCGTAGACTTAACCGCCACTCCAGAAAACCCCTCCCCAGTCCTGGCGGAAGTCCCGGCACCTGCGGGTCAATACAATGCCCTCTCCTGGAAAATGGTCCAAGGAACCGAAGGCCCTACAGCAGGCTACAGCTTAATCATGGATGGAACGGCGCAAAAAGATGGACAAACCATCCCCTTTGTCCTCAAACTCGATCGCGAAATGGCCTTTACCTGCGGCGAATTCGTCGGGGATCAACGCAAAGGCATGGTTTCCCCGGGCAGTCAGGGCCAGTTAGAAGCCACCTTCCATTTCGATCACCTGTTTGGCGATGCTGGTGCACCGGCAGATGATGAAATCAACGTCAAGGCCCTGGGATTTGAGCCGATCGCTGCTTTAGCCTCCGGGGATCAAGTAAATATGACCGCCACAGAACTCCAACAAGCCCTTACCCCAGAAGATTATCAAACTCTGCAAAACCTCCTCCCCTCCTTGGGGCACGTTGGAGAAGGCCATTGTCAGGAATCTACGTCATTATGATAGACAGCCTGACCCTGCCACCTTTGCAAGAAAAATATCCACATCAGGAATCAAAACTTTACCATGATTAATCGACCGAACACTCCAACTGCTGCGGAGGCAGTCCTCTGGGCGTTTGCCAGTGGGCTGTTTGCCTGGACCCTTGGAAATCCTCTAGCGGCGATCGCCCACGGGGTTCAACTGACTCATCAGACCCTCGAAGCAGTCGAGGTCCAGGCCCTCTTCGATAATGGCGACCCCATGTCCAATGCCCAAATCACCGTTTATGCCCCCACGGACCCCGAAACGCCCTGGCAGCAAGGGACTGCGGACAAAAACGGACGGTTTTTGTTTGCCCCGGACCCCTCCCTGGCGGGAAATTGGGCGGTTCGGGTCCGGCAAGCGGGTCATGGGGGGATCATAAATGTGGCGATCGCCCCAGAAACTCCCCCGGAGGCGGCAGTTGCCCCTCCCGATAGCAACGGCGTTGCCAAGGTTGCCCCCAGTTCCGGGACCCTCAGTGCTCGGAGTCCCTCGGTCAACCCTCTTCCCACCGGCTTGGCGATCGTCTCCGGGGTCTGGGGATTTGTCGGAACTGCCCTATATTTTTCCCGGTTTAATGGCAACGGACGAGGTGGCCCCGGCACAGAAAAAGATTCCGTTGCCTAATTCAATCTCTCCCTTAATATAAATTTTGCCCTAGGGCAATCTCTCTTTTCGATTTGATTCAATGCATATTCCCGATGGTATTCTTCCAGCTAGTCTTTGTATCGCCGGTTATGGCGCAACCGGGGCTGCCACTTGGTATTCCCTGCGCCAAATTAATCGCGATCGCAATCCCCAAGCGCAAATTCCCAAAGCCTCCTTACTCACCGCAGCCTTTTTTGTCGCCTCTTGGATTCATATCCCCGTCCCTCCCGTCAGCGTGCACTTAGTTCTTAATGGACTCTTAGGCACCGTCCTCGGTTATTATGCCTTTCCCGCCATTCTGATTGGGTTATTTTTCCAAGCCATTATGTTTGGTCATGGGGGACTAACGACCCTGGGAGTCAATGCCATCATGATGGGAATTCCCGCCTTAATTGCTTACCAAATCTTTCAGATGCGCCATTGGTTTAAAACCCGTTCGGGAAACATTACCCTGAGTTTATTTGCCTTTCTAGCGGGTGCAGTCGGATTAGGACTAGCTGCGGCCATCTTTTTTGTTCTCATCATCACCACTATTCCCGGGGAATTAGATGTGAATACGGAAAGAAATGCCATTTATGGACTAATGTTGGCTCACCTTCCCTTAATGCTAATTGAAGGGGCATTTACCGCGATGTTAGTCCTCTTTCTCAATCGGGTTAAACCGGAACTGATTGGGGATTAGCCCTCAAAAAAACCCCGCAGGCTCAAGCCTGGGGCTACACGGACAAAGCCCGCCTGCGCGGGCTGAAGAGTAAAATAGGTCTTTCACAAGTGGATTTAGGATGATACCCCATTTTATCGGTTAGCCCGCGCAGGCGGGCTTTGTTAGTATAGCCCCAGGCTTGAGCCTGTGGGTGTGTAACCGAACTTAAAAC
The DNA here is from genome assembly GCF_024220515.1 of Oscillatoria sp. HE19RPO. Classification (GTDB taxonomy): domain Bacteria; phylum Cyanobacteriota; class Cyanobacteriia; order Cyanobacteriales; family Laspinemataceae; genus Laspinema. Next base: position 22,296 of record NZ_JAMXOT010000121.1, on the reverse strand, counting down.
TAAAGCTAATAATTATCAAGGAACCAGGATGAAGTTTGGATTAGACGATTATGCTCATTTAGAATCCCCCTTACATCAATGGGAACCCCGATGTAAATTAATCGGATTGATGGGATTAATTTTTGCCTTTGCAATGGTGCAGGATCGGCGCTTGATTCTGCCCATGTTAGCGGTGAGTGCAGGCATTTATGTTTTATCTCAACTGCCCCTTGCTTACTGGCGAATGCGGTTGCGCTATCCAGGATTGTTTCTGGTGGGAGTTGTGGGATTTCTGCCCTTTATTTCCGGACAGACGGTGCTATTTAAACTCGGTCCGATTGCCCTCTATCAAGAAGGACTGCTGGCAATGGTAACCATCGCCAGTCGGTTTTTAGCGATTATTACCCTGTCGTTGGTTTTGTTTGGGACGGCTTCTTTTTTAACCACAATTAGAACCCTAAGAACCCTGGGTTTGTCTCCGATTTTAACCGATATGATGGTGCTGTTTTATCGGTATTTATTTGAACTCGGCGATCGCCTGCATACGATGCAGTCTGCTATGCGTTTGCGAGGGTTCAAACGCACCCGCCTCACCCCCCGCGCTTTACAAACCTTTGCCTCCGTTGCGGGAACCCTGTTAGTCCAAAGTTATGAGCAATCAGAACGAATTTATCAGGCGATGCGATTGCGGGGTTATGGTCAAAAAACCGTTCTCTACCAGACTCAGCCTTGGCAATTCAAAGATGTGATGGGTTTAGGATTGGTTTTGGGGCTTGCGGGGACGTTTATGGCAGCAGAATTGTGGCTATCTTCGGGCAGTTTATAACTTAAACTTTCGGGAGGCTTCTTCATACAAGGACAAGGCTAAATCGCGGATTAGTTCTTCATTGTCGAAACTATCCCCAAATTTAGTTTTCGCCATTTCAATACAGGTTTTCATCACATCCGATGAGCGATCGAGATGAGTGGCGATCGCCAACCGTTCCGCATCTTCCCAATGGGGTATCTTTGGAGTCTTCAACTGTTGTGCCTTTTTGCGTTGCAATTCTTCCGAAAATCCAGCAGCAACAATCCCCGCAGGCAAGGCAAACAATCCAATCCCAATAAACGCCAAAGTTGCCCCAAATAATTTACCCAAAACCGTCACCGGATACACATCCCCATACCCCACCGTAGTTAATGTCACCACTCCCCACCACATCGCTGCCGGAATACTGGGAAACGCATCCGGTTGTTCCTGACTTTCAGCAAAAAACATCAAACTTGAGGCAAAAATTAGTAAAATAAACACCGTAAACACCGTCATGATTAATTCATTTTTTTTGGACTCAATCACCCGGAGAATGGTTTGGAGGGCATCGGAGTAGCGAATTAATTTGAGCAGTCGCAACAGGCGCAAAACATTAACAAAATTTATCGAACGAATTAGAGGAAATAATACCATCAAATAAAACGGCAAAATGGCGATTAAATCAATCACCATCAACGGCGTTGTCGCATAGCGCAATCGTCCCCACACCGGATGAGCATATCGCGGATCGACGGTACAGCACCAAAGTTGGATAATATATAATAAACTAAAGCAGGCCACGGCCACAATTTCGATTTCATCAACAAAAAGCTGAAAATTAGAGGAAATAAATGCCGAAGTTTCTAAAATAAAAGCCGTGACATCTAAAACAACTAACAGGCTGACCCCCCAGTCATCAACCCGGCTTAATAAATCCGTCGGGTCTGAAGATTCGAGAACTTGATAAACTCTAGCTTTTATGGATTGGCTCATGATGTGTTATTTATCTCATGACGCTTTAAAAATTTAACCGCACTATTGCTCATCCTATCATATCCGATGAAAGAACAGATAGAACCCTTAACCTCTAACAACCTCACAGATAATCTCCCCGGGAATCTTTTAGAAGTCTCATCCAATTCCGTGGCGATCACCCGGGAGAATGTGGCAGTCGCCATTGATGAACTCTGCTTCTCCTATCCTGACAAAGCCGATGTTTTACAAAATATCAGTCTGCGAATTCACCAAGGCGATCGCATCGGACTGATTGGGTCCAATGGTGCAGGCAAAACCAGTTTATTTTTATCCATTTGTGGCATTCTCAAGCCCATTTCTGGACAAATCACCCTCTTGAATAGTCCCGTTATTCCCGGGGAATTCCGTCCCGAAATTGGCTTAGTGTTTCAAAACCCCAACGATCAACTCTTCTCGGCATCCGTCTGGGATGATGTTGCCTTTGGACCGCAAAATATGGGACTATCTGGGTCAGAATTGAGCGATCGCGTCAGAACCGCCCTCGACTTAACCGGAGTCCGGGACCTAGAAACTCGTCCCCCCCACCATCTTTCTGGCGGACAAAAGCGGATGGTGGCGATCGCCACCGTTTTAGCCATGCAACCTCAAATTATCCTCTATGATGAACCCAGCGCCAACCTAGATTTGCGAGCCCGTCGGCGTTTAATCCACTTCTTGCAGGCATCCCAGGAAACCTTACTAATTTCCTCTCACGACTTAGAACTGATTCTCGAAGTGTGCGATCGGGTCATCCTCATGGACGAAGGACGGATCATCACCACCGGCAGTCCCGATGTCGTCATGGCAGATGCACCCCTGATGGAAGCACATGGGTTGGAAAAACCCCACTCCCTCCTCCACCATCGCCCTGTTCATCACCCCTAATCGGGGACCCTGCCATCAGAATTTCCCCACAATTCTCAGGCAGAGGGCCACTAGCGCTTAGAAACCGGGTTTCTTATCCAAATTTCTGCTAATTTGCCAGAAATTCCCGCCAGAAACCCGGTTTCTTGTCCTCATCGATTTCCTACTGTAGCGACCCCCCAAGAAAACCGGGCGATCGCCTCAGTTATATAAATTTTCTGTATCACCTCCCAGAAACCTCCACCAGACATCCTGCCGTCTGTATAACCTGTCCAGGGAATGCGGATTTCTCCTGCAAAGACAGAATATCCAATTGTCTCAGCAGAAATCAACCTTTCCCTGTATCATAATCTTTTAGCCGCTCAATAGGAGCCATTCTCATGGATCTCGTTAGCTTACTCATTACCTGGATCATCACCTCCATCAGCTTGTTTATTATTTCTAAACTGCCCACCGGCGTAGAAATAGATGGATTTCAAAAAGCCTTAATTTCCGCCGCCGTCTTTGGCGTTTTAAATGCGCTGATTAAGCCAATCTTACAAGTTTTAGCCTTCCCAATCACCTTCCTCACCCTGGGATTGTTCAGCCTGGTTATCAATGCGATTATCTTTGGATTAGCCGCTTGGTTAGTCACCGGATTTCGCCTCCGTTGGGGAGTTTGGAGTGCACTCATCGGGACCTTAGCCCTCAGCTTTATCAACTCCATCCTGTTTAACCTATTGGCAAGGCTTTAGTCCGGAATCGGGGAATATTGCCCGCCTAACTTCCCCCCAGATGGGATAAACACAAAAGCGATCGCCCCTCTTGTTACTTAAAATAAGGACAATTGTCGATACTCAGGCATCTCATTCAAATCACCACTTGGCGATCGCTTTTCTGTATTGTTCTTCCCAAACCGAATCCCCGCATCCAAACACTCTAACGCCTGTCTAACATTCCTCGGCAATTAATGACATGAAAACTGCTATAATTAATCAAATATTTTTTTAATTAAGTAATCGCCATGACTGAGTTACTGGAACGGGCAATTGCCCTGATGCAGGCTTTACCGGAAGAGGAACAAGATGCGATCGCCTCTGTGATTTTGGCAGAAATTGAGGATGAGCAACACTGGGATGAATCCTTCTCGCGATCGGCGGATACCCTTGCCCAACTCGCCGCTTCAGCAATGACTGAGTATCACGCCGGTCAAACTCAAAAACTCGATCCCGAGACCCTATGAAGTCTCGAACTACGGCACAGTTCCGTAAATTATTTGCTAAATAATAAATCATTACATATTTAGGACTACCCGTTTTTATGCAAGGTCGCCCGACGGTTAGGGGCTTTCTTTTTAGGGTAAGGAGCAATGCAGCCATCCCAAAGCCAGATAACACCCGCAGAATACCGAAACTTTTTGAACGAAGACCTGCGCTTGACTTACAATGAATGTCTTGGTATAATGGACAAAATAAAATTGTGTTGGTACTCCCATGCCAGAGGTAGTTCTAGCTCCCCAAGTAAAGACTGAGATAGATCGTCTTGCTCAAGTCAGGCAAGTTGACTCCAAGCTTTTGGAGGAATTTGCCTATTTCGTTCTTGAGATCTCAAAGCAAAAGTCAAGTAAGAAAGCTCAGTCTCTGAAGACTAATGAACTAAAACAAGCTATCTATGAGCGTTTTAGCGTAAAGGATACATCAGAGTTGAAAAAATCTGGTGCATTCAGGATGGCTACTGATGGCATGGGCAAATTAAACTTTCGCTTAAAACCAACTTGGGAAACACTCTATCGAAAATTTGTGGGTATTCTTCCAAATGAGCAAAGCCAGGAAGGATATGGTTGTATTAATGGAATTGATATCTTTAAATATTTTAAGCCCTGGCAAGTATTTGACTTAAATCCCCAAACTGCCACCAAGAATGATGTTAAAACTGCTTACTATCAATTATCAAAAATTTATCATCCTGATAATTTAGTAACGGGTGATCGAGCAATTTTTGAGCAAGTGGAAAATATGTACAAGAGTATAATTGCTGGATTTTGATCATGAATTTTGATAGAGAAGTTTTCTATATTGAAGAAACTAAGCTTGCTCAATCTTTAGAACTACAGCCACAAAATTTGGACGAAATAGTTGATTGCTTACAGACATCGACTGATGAAAGTATTCGACTCAAAGAATGGTTACATTTTGTAGTTCAAAATTATGTAAACAAGCAACAGCCCATTAGAATATTTTCTCGTGAAGGGGCTTTGGCTATTGCAAGCTATCTAGATTTGAGCGGTGGAGCCACTGAAATTTCCCTAAAAAGAGTAATTGCATTACTAGATAAATATAGTACCAATAAAATAGATGCAAAAATTCGTAAAACCCTGTATAAAAATAGTTCTTCTTTAGTTTTTAGGAATGAACGTCACTGGCTTAGTCAAGCAGATGTAGTGCGGATATTTATGACCACTTCATCAAGGTTAAAGGAGGCGTTTAGAGCTATTCAAAGATCGAATTTCCCAATGAGAATGAATATAGACTTTGAAAATTATGAAGGCATGAGATTCTTCTCTTTGTCGGGCTTAGAAAAACTTAGTATAGAATTGTCCTTAGAATTGCGATCCGAGGAGAGGCGAGCTTATTGTAAACGGGTGAGTGAAGTGGCTCCTCCTGTTGTATTAAAACTTCTGGCGATCGCACCTTCTCCAGATCCAAAACAAATTGACCAAGCTATGAACTTTGCCAAAAATAGAGATCAAAAAACTTGTCAGGTGACTGGTGCCTTTAGAGATAAGTATAACCAAGGAATTGAACTGGTTGGTCATCATCTTTATGACAAAACTGTGTATCATTCTCTCAGCGCCGAGCCAGAGAACATATTAACAATTGACAAAAGACTGCATGAGGATTTTCATCAATGGAATGGAGGAACCCAAAAAACTTGTACAATCGATGACTTCATTGAGTATGTGGAGTGGCGCTATCCCGACAAGCATGAATTAATCTTAACCTTACTTAATAAGCGAGGAGTTCTAATGATTAAATTGGCTCAATTACAACGAACACTACCTAAAAGTAGAGATTAAGTTCTCGTTAGTGTCCTTAGTGTATTGTCATCTGGATCTAGCGGTTTCAGCAACCTATGACAGCATGGGTACTCTTAAGCGAATTCATCTGCCATAGCCGCATCCTCATCCCCCACCTCTACCAAAAACCAACGCAATGTTCCGCCTATACTGCGTTGGCGTAGCCTACAGTAAGCATAATCAATCTTTGGTATGGAGTGAATTACAAGATTAATGACTCATATTTAGCCCGCATACGCGGGCTAATTTCATGTAGTGTTACCTTCAAGGTAAGGAATTCTAATCTTGCTGATTGGCAAATTTGCTTGCGCCGAGGAAGGATAATCCCAAGGCGGCGATCGCCAGAACAACCAGACTATACCAGGGAAACTGATTCATATCGTAAGCAGCGGCCCTCAATCCAATACTGGTATAAGTCAAAGGCAACAGATACACCACCACTTTTAACGCCGCTGGTAATTGCACTGGGTCAAAAAAAGTTGCTCCTAGAAATGACATGGGAACAATGATAAAATTGTTATAAATCCCCACACTTTCCAAGGATTTGACCGTTAATCCCACCAACACTCCCAATCCCGAAAATACGGCACAATTGAGCAGTAATACCAGTAAAAATAGGGGATTGAGGAAACTCCAAATTTTGCCAGTAAACAGAATTGCAACGAGGAGGACCGAACCGGAGGTCATCAACCCGCGCAAAATTCCAGCCATCATTTTGCCGAGATATAACGAGAGGGGATGGATCGGCAACAGCAGCATTTCTTCAAAGTTTTTAGTAAATAAACGTTCCCCACAAATGGAAAACACTGTCCCGGCAAAACAGATCGTCATGGAAGACAGGGCGACCATTCCCGGTAACATGAATTCTAGGTAACTATTTCCCCCATCCATGCCCGATCGCATGGTATTTCCTAACCCTAAACCAAATGCTAGGATATAAATCAACGGAGAAACCAGTCCCGAGGCGGCCACTTGGACTACCCGCACCCGTAAATCGAGCCAGTCTCCCCATAAAATCGTGATACTATCGTCCCAGAGGGTGGATAGGGGCGATCGCGATCGCCCAGAAGTCACTTCCGGTTTTAGTTTGAGTTCAGATGCCACAATACCCGCTTGTTGTCTTGTTTTCCTTCTTCAGTTTTACAACACTTCCACGACTTTGTTTCGAGAGGAAAAACCCGATTTAATCACAATGGCAGATTTGGGAACCTCAAATTTATCCGCCAACAGTTTAATTAACTCGGCATTCGCCTTGTCATCAACCGGAGGGGATTTCAGACGAATCGTCAAACTGCCATCAGGTTCTTCCGTAATCTGCTGCTGTTTAGAATTCGGTTTAACTTTAATTCGGTAGACTGGCACAATTTAAGCAACAACAGGACTAATCATCTGATCCAACGCCGATCGCGCCGCAACTAAATCATAAGGAATTCGAGGTTTCATCGGGCGATAATCCCGGGGATTAGGGGTTCCATTTCGCAACACCGCATTCACCACCAGACAGGGTTCATCGCTGAAATTAATCGCACTATGGGGAACTCTAGGCGGAATGGTGACCACTGCCGGATAGCGATCGCTCAAAGGAATATAGCGGTATTCACCGTCCTGTAACACGACTAACACAAAACTGCCCCGGACCACCAGCAATTGATCCGTCTGAAAATGGTGAACGAATAAATCATCGCAGGTCCGCGCTTTTACCTGGACTAACATGGTTTCATGACTGGATTGGGGGGTATAAAACTCAGTCATTCCAGACTGCATGGTTTCTAAAAGCCGAACTTTAACAGACTCAGTTAAACGCATGGATTTTCCTCCATCAGGTTTCTTATAGTTCTGATTATGTCGCAGGTTTCCATAAATTTTTGTAAATCTTGGCACGAAGTTGGCCAAAGTATGGTATGTAACGGGGCAAAGCCCCCTAATGAAGAGGAATCGGTCATGACACAGCAACACCCGCATCCCAAGCGTCGCCCGGATCTCACCGGATGGATTGTCCGATTTGTCTGTGGGGCGATCGCCGGAATATTTATCGCGATATTTTTCATTTGGGATGGGATGACTGCGGTCGGTGCAGTCGCCTGGAGTTTAGGATTAGGGACCCTATTCGGGTTCTGTGCCGCCCAATGGGGCGATCGCTTTTGGCAATTTCTGGGTCGCTGGTGGCGGTGGTTCTAACGCAGATTGAGGCCGGACTTACACATTTTTGGAGACAGCACTTACGGGAGCATCTCAATGTTGCCTAAAAACCAGTCGGACCTCTCCCCAAACCCCTCCCCACCTCTCCCCCGGCCCTCTCCTACAAGGAGAGGGAGAATCAGGAACTTTTTTTATTGCTGGAGGGGCTTTGAGACTCCCCCTGACGGCTCCCCCTTCCCTAGACAGGGAAGGGGGCACCGGCGGTTAGGTCTCTTGAACAAATTGAGATGCTCCCACACTTACACATTTTTGGACAGCAAACGCCAAAATGTAGAGGCGATTCGCGAATCGCCTCTACATTTGCGGTTCAATAGACCTCTTGCAAAATTCTTTAAAGCCCCCCAGGAACTAAATATTTATTCCTCTGGCCTCCCCCTTCTTAAGGGGGACGGGAGGGGGATAATCAGGGGGGTTGGGGGGATCAATCCTTTTTTTTGCAAGAGGTCTAATGTTAGAGATTGCATAAGTTTTGGGAAAGTGAACCTCAATTGTAGGGTTGATTCGCGAATCAACCCTACAATTGAGAGTTTAGGCATAAATCCTGTTAAGATTAAACTGCCGCTAGGTCGCGATGCTCGATTTTCGTGCCTAAAACTTTGAGAAATTCCGCCAACCAAGCGGAATGAGCAGGCCAAGCGGGGGCCGTGACCAGATTACCATCTACTATCGCCTCATCCACGGCGATCGCCACATAAGTCCCCCCAGCGCGAGTCACATCGGGACCACAGGCGGGGTAAGCAGTGCAGCGTTTCCCTTGTAGGACATCTGCTGCTGCCAACAGTTGCAATCCGTGACAAATTGAGGCGATCGGCTTATTTTCCTGAGCAAAATGACGAGTAATTTCCAAAACCCGCTCATTTAGGCGAATGTATTCCGGCGCACGTCCTCCTGGGATTACCAACGCATCATAGGTTGCCGGATCCACTTCCGCAAACGTCGCATTCAGGGCGAAATTATGTCCCGGTTTTTCGCTATAGGTTTGGTCCCCTTCAAAATCGTGAATCGCAGTCCGAACCGTTTCTCCAGCAGTCTTATCGGGACAGACGGCATGAACGATATGACCCACCATTTGCAGCGCTTGAAAGGGGACCATCACTTCATAATCTTCCACATAATCGCCCACCAACATCAAAATCCGCTTTCCAGTCATGTTTGGACTCCTTGGCAAAAGTTAAAAGACAAAAAAATGAAGCAAAACTGACTTACTGCGTAACCCGTCAGCTTTGCTTCATTTTAATCAGTGGCAACACCCAACGGGGGTTAAAACCTTGTAGGGGCGATTCGCGAATCGCCCCTACATTCGGTCCTCTGTAGGGGCGATTCGCGAATCGCCCTCCAGGCGGGGGATTGCTCCCCTGCCTGGTGTTGCTAGAAACCGTTGCGGCCCCAAATCACCATCGAGATGGAGAAAGTAAAAACACCTAAAAAAGCAGCCCAGCCGACAGTCAGAATATCCATAGTCTTATTTCACCAGTCATGATCACAAAGGATTTCAAATGTTAATCATACGTCAAAGCGGGACGGAATGGACTTGAAGGGCGATCGGGCGGTTTCTCCGGTATGGGTTGGGTCGTCCCTCGCGCAATACGGTCCCTCAACCGGAGGAACTTCGGTTGAGGGGATGATTTGAGGGGCGATCGCCACCACAAACCCAGAACTTCCAGATCCAGCGATACTGAATCAAACCATGCAAGATGTGACTCCTATTCCAACTACTGCGATCGGTGGCGTCCAGATCGAGAATAAAGAATGTACCTCCTAACTGTGGGAATCTTTATATCAATAAGGTCCCAAGAAACGCTCTCCATTAAAGTGGATCATATGCGTAGGAGATTCAGCAACCCATATCTCTGTTTCCCAAGAAATTTCATGGATGTATTTTGCCAAATCCTGTCGATTTAAAAAACAAGTAACAAATACCAGACCTGCTGTTGAATCCTTAAATAATATTTCAAGTTCATTCCTACGCTTGGGATTGATTGGCCCATGACTGGTCACTGCTTCAATAAGTAAAAGCCAATTTTTTTGAACATGATAAACAACAACATCAGGCATTTTGCCGTGAGGATTTACGGTTATTCCCAATTGGTTAAAAATCTCTGACTTAAAGTAAACCCATTTATCCGCAGCATCCCCTACATATATCAATCTCCCACCAGGAGTAAATCGGGAGCAAAATTCATCAATAATTTTTTTGATTAATAAATTTTGTCCACCAGGAGATAAAAAAAATGTATCTCCTGAATCTGTCTGTACAGCAATTTGTGCCATGTCTCGTTCCTGGGCATAACGTTTGGATAGAGTTTGGGCCGATGAAAGGTAGAGTTCGAGGCTCTCATTCCATTCATTAGAATCATACGAACGAAGTAAATTTAATGTATCTTCTTCAATTTTATAAACAGTTTTTGGACTATTTGGAGGTCGAAAAATGTGATCGGGATTAAGGATCACTATTCCAGCTTCTACAAATTGATGAATTGTTTGGCGGCGAATTGTTTCCCGGGTATTAGGCTTATAAATCTTTCCATAATATTTTGCTATAAATTCCATGATTGGAGTAATTCCTAGTAAGGGACTACTCGCATTAGACCATTTGCTCTCTGGCTTTAAGTCGAGTAGAGCGAGTAAAGTCAGAGCAGAACGCTCATTTTGCTGATCCCTAGGAAGACCTAGGGATTTAAGTATCACTTTTGCGGCTTCAGTTTTCTTTTGGATAGCTTGATCATCAAAAAAAATGTTGGGTTCAGGCATGGCAAAAATATCCTACGTTATGAAATTAAAAGAGAGCTGGATTGGTTCCTCAACCTGATGGCATTTTTCTGATTCCACTGTTCCGAGATTTTCCAAATACGCCTTCACCCTTACTGCTAATGCCTTGGCTAAAATGGGGGGAACCGCATTTCCAATCTGTTGGCATTGACTTTCTTCACTGCCTTGAAATTCAAACCCATCGGGAAAACTTTGCAGGCGTGCGCCTTCTTGAACGGTTAACCGGCGTCGGCGTCCTTCGGGTAAGCGAATTCTGAGCATATCCCCAGTAGGTGCGCTCAAATTGCGGCAAGTAACGGTTCGGGAGGGCCGATCTAAATGCAAGTCTCTAGGGTTGACACATTTAGAAGCTTTTTCATATTTCCTAATATATTCATCCATACTGGGAGTCAGAAATTTGGCGTGAGGCGGGGCCATGAATGCGAGTTCCCCGAGGGCTTCTCCTGCGGTGTAGGGATGATAATGATGGGTCGGTTTCGGCCATCGCCATCCCCCTTGATGCGCGATACAAAAGAGTCTCTGGCGGCGTTGGGGGACGCCATAATCACTGGCGGTAAGGATTTCCCATTCAACGATGTAATCTAAGGCTTTTAACCGGCTGATAATGTCTTCAAAATAGGCTTTGTTGCGAAATCGCATTCCTGGGACGTTTTCAAAAATGACGATCGCCGGTCGATGTTGTTGGACCGCATTGATAAAAACAGGAAAACCATCTCGACTGTCTTTGACTCCCCGTTGATGTCCACCCACGCTAAAAGGTTGGCAGGGAGGACCGCCTATAATCACTGCTGCGCCTTGAACTAATTCGGTTTCAGGGGTTAGCATCACCTGGTGACAAGGAGCGTTAAGATTTTGCCGATAGGTGAGACAAGCATCCGGGTCCATTTCATACCCAATGGTTCTAAATCCGGCGGCTTCAAATCCTAATGCAAATCCCCCACATCCCGCAAATAAATCAAGGACTAACGGTTGATCCGGTGCATGGGAAGGCATTTTCAGTTCGGTATTCAGGAAGTCTAAGTAAGGGATGTTATGACTTTTTTTCATGAATCATCGGCAAGAATGGGATGAGATAGCCATCTCTAATTTTACCAGAATTCTGTGGATGAAAACCGAGAAATTTCTATCGCTCAACCAAAGAATTGTTAAAAATCACTATCCGATAACTCCACCACTTCATCGGGGTAGGCTTCCATTAAAGCAGGCAAAACGGGACAGGGTGCTCTGTCTTGTAAATTGGCGGGTTTACTCCAGGTAAAGGGGGCTTGTTTGGCCGCAGAAATCCATAACAATCGTTTGGCGCGAGTCATGGCAACATAGAGTAAGCGGTACTCTTCAGCAACTTTGAGGTCTTCGGCTTGTTTCCAGGAGTCGGCGATGGAGGGGAACTGGAAGGGTTCGCTGTCCCAGGATTGGGGTGCGCTTTGGTGGTGGAGGTGCGCGCGAATTTGGGCGCGGGCGACTTCGGATAGGGTGTATTCTCCGAGGAATTGTGCCGGTGGGGGAACCCAGAAGCTGCCGGGAATCATGTTTTCATGGAGGAAGGGGATGAAGACATAATCCCAATCCAGTCCTTTGGCTTTGTGCATGGTGACAATGGTGAGTTGTCGCGCTCGTGTATAAATTTTCTCGGCGTTATCTTCTGTATCAACAGGTTCAAACCGTTCTGAGGTGACGATTTCGTTGAGGACGGTGAGAATACCGCTCATGGAGGGATTTCCGGCGGTTTGTTGGGCCAAGCGATCGCCCAATTTGTCGGCAGTTGCCAGTTCCGAGGCGTCATAATGTAAGGCTAAGGCGAGGAAGGAAATCAGTTGATACAAGGGGAGTTCGATTCGTGCGGTGAGCAAGCTGGCACAGAACCGTCTGGCTTGCAATACCGCTGGGGGTTGCGGGGGTTCTAATGGACCGGGGTAGAGAAATTGTTCCGGTAAGCTAGTGAGGGCGTTTAAGTCTTGGGAGGGGATTAAGTTGCGATCGACTAATACGCGCAAAACGGTTTTTAAATAGTCGGGGGAATGAGGGCGATCGAGGAATTGCAGCAAAGCCAGCATTTCTGAGGGAACTTGAGACCGGCGATCGCTGGCGGATACATCAAACACTTCGATGTCATGTTTAGCCAACTCACATTGAATCCCATATAAATGGGGATTGCTCATCACCTCTTGGATAAATCGCCCTTGGCGGTTTTCCCGGACCAAGATGGCTGCCGATCGCTCCTCTGTCGTCTCACTAAATAACTGCACCGCCCTGCGCGCAATCAGTTCAATCGTATGATAAATATCCCGAGGTTGGTACATCTCCAATCCCCCTCCGGTGTGAGGCGGATTCGCATCGGGTTGGGGGTCGCCGCTTTCTACAGTCCGAATATTTTGCAGGCGAAACGGTAACTTGGCCGAAGGACGACTGTATTCTATCTCCGGGATGAGTTGATGTTGCTGTGCGTAATGACGATTCACCCAACTTAAAACAAAATTAGCCGCATTGATGATAATTCGGGTACTACGTCCGGCGCGGTCCATTGTTGCCAGGAGATGATCGCGATCGCAAGCTTCACAAAATCGGCGAAAATAGATCGGGTCAGCGGGAGTAAAGGTAGAATTAATCGCTTGATTAGGGTCGCCGACTCGAATTAAATTAGGCGGTGCATCGGGGTCGTCGCACTTGCGGGCTAAAATCTCTAACAATTGGGTTTGTAAGGGAGAGGAATCTTGGGCCTCGTCTTCAAATACCGCAAAGACTTGTTTTTGCCAGAGATAACAGGCACTCTGATTTTCCAAAACGCGCAAGGCAGAAAGAATCATGTCATCGTAATCGATAAACAGCCGCGATCGCATCAAGGTCTCGTACTGTTCATATAATCCAGCGGCGATCGCCAGAATGCCATACGGATCATCAGGAATTTGTCCCTCGGATTCCATCCCAATTTGCCATAAATCTTTCGGTAACAATCCCGAAGATTTGGCTTCATGAATAGCAGTCTGGGCGAGTTGCGGCAGCACATCCGTGCGTAAGACAGATTGACGGCGCAAGCGTTCCGTTTCCTCCCCATCAAATTGACAACCTTCGATTAAAAGTTGATACCGCTGGGGATTAGCCGCAATCCAGCGTTCTACACTTTGGATGATTAAGCGATTACTTTGGTTGGGGGTGACCAATGTCATTTGTTCTAGGTCCAAACCCGATAATTCCGGATGCTGGGAGGCGATCGCCAGGGCTAATCCATGTAAAGTATTGACGGTAAATCCCATTTGTGGCATCGCCAGTTCTTTCAATGCGGCGCGAATTTTTAATTTCAAATTCGCCGCAGCAGAACGGGTGAAGGTGACGACAACCAGATGATGACGATAATGCAGTTTAAAACGAGCGATCGCCAATGCTGCTGCATCCGCCATTCCCTTGGATTTTCCGGCACCCGGGACCGCAGAGACAGCCAAGGGACCGCCTTGCCAATCCGCCATTTGCTGTTGTCCCGGTCGTAATCCATTGCGGATGCGTTGTTCGGCCTCCCGGCGTTTTTGAGCAAGTGGGGTTACGGGTTGAACAACCGATGTAGGTAAATTGTTATAAAAATCATTCGACATAGTGAGGTTAAACCGGAGACAAGGACGACAACGGGCAGTCATTATGAGTTTATCGTTTTCTGGGAGCGATCGCCTCGGTTTCAATTTCCGTTTCAATTTTTGTAGCAGATTCTCCACTTCCCGACTCGTAAGGTTAGGGTAGGACTAACCCGGCAACGGGCCTTGATTTGACACTCTCGCTATTCCAGGAGAACTCTGATGAAACCTTATCCCCACGCGATCGCCAATGCTTCTCAGACCGATTTAACTCGCACCCTCAAGGGTGGAGCTATACGGACAAAGCCCGCCTGCGCGGGCTACTCTATTATAAAATCGGGGTTAAATAGCCGAATTGGGTCTCGAACCCCGATTTTACTGCCGATGTTGATTTTGATGGGTGCGATCGCCAGTTGTGGTGCCGTTCCCACTTCACAAGAGATGATGAACGAGTCCCTTGTCGCCCAGCAAGGCATGGTCCCCTCATCGGCACCGATGCCTCAATCCGATGCAGTTGCCAATGAAATGGGACGTGCTCAGGGAATGGTTGCGGAAGTTGCACAAGGGTCAGGAGAGATTCCTCAAGCGGCACCGCAATTGATTAAAACTGCTTCAATGACGATGGAAGTCGAGGCGATCGAGGAGCAAATTGCAGCAGTTAATCAGATTATTAAGCAAAAACAAGGGGATTTGTTGCAATTTGAAGACAATAAACCGCGATCGCAAAATACGCGCCATATCGTTTCGATGCAGTTGCGCGTTCCTCAGCAACAGTTAGAAAATACCATTAATGCGATCGCAGAACTCGGTACCGTCATCAATCGTTCCATTACTGCCGAAGATGTTTCCGCCCAACTAATTGATAACGATGCGCGGTTAAAAAATCTCCGCAAACAAGAAGAAATGGTCTTAAAAATCATGGAACGTTCCGGTTCCGTGGGAGATGTCCTCAATGCCGCCCGAGAACTCGGTAACATTCGTGAACAAATCGAACGCCTCGATGCAGTCCAGGCCAATTTACGGACCAAAGTCGCCTATTCCACTTTGTATTTAAACCTAGAATACCCCGTTTCCGCCGCAGAACTTCCCCAAAAATCTATCGGAAAAGAACTGCAAAAAACCTGGGGAAATGCCACGGAAGCCCTAGGGGATGTGACCGTTGGACTGCTCAAAATCACCCTATATTTGCTGGCATTTAGTCCATTTCTCCTGTTATTTGCCGGGGTAGCCTTTTTAGGTTATAATAGAATCAAGTCATCCAAACCAGACGAAGCGAATATCAATCATTAGGCCAGGGGTAGAGAGGCGAAAAGTCTATGGCATTGCTGCTGGACTGACCGCCTCTCTTGCCAAGCGGGATTAACCCGATTCTCCCTGGCATCAGACAACAGAATAAACCAAAATCAGGGGCATACTCATGCATCAACCCGGAGAGGTCATCAAGGAACGCTATCGGATTCTGAACACTTTGGGACAAGGAGGAATTGCCACGACTTATGCCGCAGAAGACCTAGATATCGGACAAAATGTGGCGATTAAAATTTTATCCTTGCGGGAGTTAACCGATTGGAAAGCCTTAGAACTTTTTGAGCGGGAAGCCAAGATTCTGTCTCAATTAAATCATCCAGCCATTCCCAATTATTTGGATTATTTCCAACTGGATACTAACGACGATCGCTCCTTCTGTATTGTCCAGGAAATTGCCCCGGGCAAATCCTTACAAGAATTAGTAGAAAGCGGATGGGATTCGAGGGAAATGGAGGTCAGAGACATTGCTGAACAAGTTTTAGAAATCCTGGGATATCTGCATCAACTTAACCCCCCGGTCGTTCATCGAGATATCAAACCTCAGAATATTATTCGTGACTCTAATGGTAAGGTGTTTTTAGTGGATTTTGGTGCAGTGCAAGACACCTATTGTCATACTCTAAGCCGGGGTGGGACAATGGTTGGCACTTATGGATATATGCCACCGGAACAGTTTCGAGGAAAATCTGAACCCGCTACAGATTTATATGGTTTAGGTGCAACTTTATTGTTTTTGTTAAGCCATCAATCACCGGCAGATTTGCCAGAAAAACAGCTAAAAATTGACTTTCGTCCTTATATTGAAATTTCTCCAGAGTTGGCAGATTGGTTAGAGGGATTGCTCGAACCTTTGATTGAAGATCGCTTTAAATCTGCAAGGGAAGCCTTAGAACTATTGCATTCACACCGAGAAATTATTGCGGCGCGATCGCTCAGTAATCCACAACCTATTAACAGTAAAGTCCTTCTGCAAAAAAAACAGAATAAACTATCCATAACAATCCCTCCCAATCCATCAAAAGCTTTTATAAGTTTATTTTTTCTCTTCTTCGCTATTTTAGTAGGGAGCAGGGTATTAGTGCCTATTGTGAGTCCTGTCAATTCTGAAATTGCGTGGTTTTTCCTGGCTGGGTTTTTATTTTGTGTTTTAAGTAGTGGATTCTTTGGTCCTAAATTCGTTGATTGTTTGGTTTCCACTCAACTAAATTTTCAGGGTAATCAGTTTAAAATATCCTGGATTTTTTTGGGATTAAGCCGAAAAGTCCAGGGGAACATTCAGGATATTTTTAGAGTGGAAGTCCGCAAAAAGAAAATACGAATTAAAAACAAAAACACCAAGGTAAAGTACCGTTTTATCATAAGCTGTGTTTTACAAGTTGGAGTTAAATCTTGCCATTTTGGGTATAATCTGAATCAAGCAGAAAAAGAATGGTTAGTTACAGAAATTTCAAATTTTATCGGAAAACCCAAAGTTATTGATACCTAATCCATTGGTGTATTGGGTCTAAAAGCAACCCCAAACCGGATTTCTTGCCCTAGTTTTTGAGATAGGTTATCACCTGGAATGTAGCCATCCTTTAGGAGTGAAAATAAAAAATCATGCATCAACCCGAAGAAATTATCAAGGACCGTTATCGGATTCTGCACCCCTTGGGAACAGGAGGAATTGCGACAACTTATGCTGCTCAGAACTTAGATACGGGGCAAGATGTAGCCATTAAAGCCCTGTCTCTACGGCGATTAAAAGACTGGAAATCCCTGGAACTTTTTGAGCGAGAAGGGAAGGTACTCTCGCAATTAAATCATCCGGGTATTCCCAACTATCTGGACTACTTTCAACTAGATACAGACGACGATCGCCGCTTTTATATCGTCCAAGAAATCGTCCCGGGTAAATCCTTGCAAGATTGGGTAGAAAGCGGATGGCATCCCACGGAACTTGAAGTCAGAGAGATAGGCGAACAACTCTTAAAAATTCTGATGTATTTGCATCAAATGACTCCCCCAGTAATTCATCGAGATATCAAACCGCCTAATATTATTCGGCAGTCTGAGGGTAAGATTTTGTTAATCGATTTTGGTGCGGTTAAAGATACTTATCGTCATACTATGACGAGCGGGAGTACCGTAGTTGGTACTTATGGATATATGGCCCCAGAACAGTTTCGCGGACAAGCCGAACCCGCCACAGATTTATATGGTTTAGGGGCAACTTTGTTATTTTTATTAACCCACAAAACCCCAGCAGATTTTCCAGAAACAAGACTCAAAATTGATTTTCGTTCTTCTGTCAATATTTCTCCGGAACTGGCAGATTGGTTAGATCGCTTGTTAGAACCGCTGGTTGAAAATCGCTTGACCTCTGCTGCGGAAGCCTTAACTGTTTTAAAGGCACAAAAAGCAATGCCCAAGGCAAAAAAACAAATAATTGCTCCGCGAGCCACTAATCATCATCACCTGGCCGGAAGTCGCGTTTCCATCAAAATTACTTCTGGGAAACTAGAGGTAAAAATTCCCTTTTTAGGATGGAAATTACCCGCTTTAGCTTTGATTTTAATTGTTGCAATTTTGAACATTTCCTTCTTGCCGCTCATCTTATTGGCCGCAAGTAAATCTCCAACACTTCTTGTATTACTATTTTTTGTGTTGTTGTTGGAAATTAAGTTATTAGGTGATTTTTTGTTAAATCAGTTTGGGAGGGTTACCTTAGAGTTTCGTGAAACTAAATTTTATTTAAAGTGGAATTTTTTAGGGATTCAACGGGAAATTCAGGGAAATATCCATGATATTTCTAGTGTGCAAGTATTTCCCACCCTGTTTTCTATACAAGGTTACACTATTATCACCTGTGCCTTACAAATGAGATTTAAAACTTACCGCTTTGGTTCGGGACTGACTCAGGCAGAACGAGAGTGGATCGCAATGGAAATTGCTACTTTTCTGGGAAAACCTCACTTAATCAAACGATAAAAATATAGAACGAACCTAAATCCATTGGATCGGGGCCTGCTCTTCGGTGCGGCAAGGCAACAATGATGGCAACAAATTCCTCCGATAGGTTAGAATAAAATGAATCGGTCCAAATAAGACAAATCCAACATTCATCCGTAGGCAAGGGATAGAGTGGCCAAGAGTTGGCGAGATCGCTGTAGCGATCGCATCTGTTGCCATCCTAGTCTGGAAGAGGGATTAACCCGATTCGTCCTTAAATCAGAAACCAGCCGAGAAGAAAGATAGGCGAAAACTCATGCACCAACCTGGAGATATCATCAACGATCGCTATCGTATTCTGAACACCTTGGGACAAGGAGGAATTGCCACGACTTATGCTGCCGATGACTTAAATATCGGCCAACAAGTCGCAATTAAAGTCTTATCCCTGCGGCAGTTGAAAGATTGGAAAGCCCTAGAACTCTTTGAACGGGAAGGCAAGGTTTTAGCACAACTAAATCATCCGGCAATTCCCAACTATCTGGATTATTTTCAACTGGATCAAGAGGGCGATCGCAGCTTTTATATCGTCCAAGAAATTGCCCCAGGTCAATCGTTGCAAGACTGGGTAGCCAGCGGATGGCGTCCTACGGAATTGGAGGTAAGAGAGATTGCCAAACAACTCTTAGACATTCTCGTGTATTTGCATCAACTCACCCCTCCTGTTGTCCATCGCGATCTTAAACCGCAAAATATTATTCGTCAGTCCGATGGCAAGGTATTTTTAGTAGATTTTGGTGCCGTTCAAGATACCTATCGCCATACCATCACCAGCGGCAGTACCATCGTTGGGACTTATGGCTATATGGCCCCGGAACAGTTTCGGGGACAAGCAAAACCGGCGACAGATTTATATGGATTGGGTGCTACGTTGTTGTTTTTATTAACCCATAAACACCCAGCAGATTTTCCCGAAAACCGGATGAAAATTGATTTTCGCCCTTATGTAAAAATTACTCCAGAGTTTGCCGATTGGTTTGAAAATTTATTAGAACCCGTCATTGAAGACCGCTTGACATCTGCCACAGAAGCATTAGCCTTATTGCAGGGAAAACGGGAACGAATTGTGCCGCGATCGCCCGGTAATCTTCAACCTGTGGGCAGTCGCGTTGTTCTGGAAAAAACTCACAGGCAACTCAAGGTAAAAATCCCCCGGCCTAAGGTACAATTCAATTATATCTTTAACTTGGTATTTTTACTTGTTTGGTTCAGGATTTTAATACCTTCAACTCTGTCAACTCTTTTTAGTGGTAACTTGTCCTTGCTCTTGTTTCATGTCCCTTTTTTGTTGGTGGGTCTAGCATACCTGAGCGTGACCCTGCGGAATATGTTGGTGTACAGCACCCTAAATTTTCATGGCGATAAATTTGAAATTTCCTGGTTCTTTTTGGGGACAAAAAGAACCATTCAGGGTAATATTGACGATATTTATCGGGTGGAAGTAAGCCAAGTAAATGGTATGAATAGAAAATATAAAGTCATGAATTGTTCCTTAGAAGTCGGAGTCAATAGTTACCATTTTGGGTCGGTACTAACCGCAGCAGAACGAGAGTGGCTTGTCACAGAAATTGCGGATTTTATCGGAAAACCTAAATTCATTGATTGCTAAGACTAAAATAGGTACTATAGCAATCCGTCAGGATTTGTAACATTTCTTGCTCCCCTCTCCCGTTCTGGGCCGCCGACGGCTGGGGGCCGCCATCGTCTTCCACAACTGAGATAGGATTGCTATAGATCTGAATTAATTTGACAATTTTTGAAAAATGCACAGGTATCGACCTTATTTAAGTTTAGCGGCTATCTTAATTCTGGGTACTGTCCTGCGGTTTGCCCAATTAGAGGCCAAACCCGTCTGGTTAGATGAAATTCTCACCGGGTTATTTAGTTTGGGGCAAAGTTATGACAAGATTCCCTTAGATGCAGTTTTGCCTTTAGCACAATTTGCCGATATTTTTACCTTAAATTCGACGGCAAGTTGTGGACAAATTGCGGCAACAGTTGCAACAGAATCGACTCATCCCCCGTTGTTTTTTTGCTTAACTCATGAGTGGTTGAGTGGGGTTCGGGGGTCTTGGGTATGGCAGGTGCGATCGCTCTGTGCCCTGTTTGGTGTGGGTGCGATCGCCGCCATGTATGGATTAAATCGCATCGCCTTTTCAAACAAAGCCGGGGTCATGGGTGCCGCAGTGATGGCAGTCTCTCCCTTTGCCGTTTATCTGTCTCAGGAGGCACGGCATTATACCCTGCCGATGCTGTTAATTATTTTATCCCTAATGGGATTCATTCAAATTCAAAAAGATTTACATCATCGAGAAAAACTTTCCCCGGTTGTCGGAATCAGTTGGGCAATTGTTAACACATTAGGACTCTACACCCACTATTTTTTCCTGTTAGCTTTGGTTGCGGAATTATTGACCATTTTGGCATTAATTTTGGGCAAATCTTTTCATCCAGGAAGGCTGGGACTACCGGAAAACTCCCCCCCGGCATTGCCTCAAACAGGACTGATGGATTCGACCTCGAATAGCATCAGTGGGGGCGATTCGCGAATCGCCCCTACAGAGATCAAGGTGATCCGTAAGTCTTATCAAGAAACCGTAACTTGGCTGAGTTTGGGCGGTTATAGTTTACTCCCGTTGTTGTTGTATTTACCTTGGTTACCCACCCTGCACAATCATTTCAGTCGTCCCGAAACCGATTGGTTTAAACCCTTTGAACCTTCATGGGTGGATAGTGTCACCCCGATTTTTCAAACCTTAGCCGGTTGGGTGGTGATGATTGTGGCATTTCCGGTAGAAAATCAACCCCTGTGGATTGTGATTCCTTCGGCAATTTTGATGCTGCTCTGGTGCGGGTATTTTTTGCTCTCTATTGTTCCGCGAATCAAGGCAGTTGTCAACAACAAAAATACCCGATTATCGGGGTTGAGCTTGCTGTTATTTACGGCAATTGTTTTATTAGAATATTTGACGATTGTTTATGGGTTAGGCAAAGATATTACTTCGGCAGTGCGCTATCACTTTATCTATTATCCGGGGATTTGTGCGTTATTAGGCGCAAGTTTAATAATAAAACCTCCAAATCCCCTGACCAAAACTCGCTTTTCTATCTTAGCCCGCGCAGGCGGGCTTCGTCCGTATAGCCCCACCCTTCAGGGTGCGGGTGCGGGTGCGGGTGCGGGTGCGGGTGCTTTTCTAATTGTAGGACTAATCAGTAGTGTTTTTGTAGTGTCAAATTGGGTCTTTCAAAAGCCTTATAATCCGGCAGGGGTGGCGCAACAGCTCAATTTAGAACCGACTGTCCCGTTAGTGGTGGTGGTGGGATATGAGAATATGCAAGAGGTAGCATTGGGGTTGAGTTTTGCCCTAGAATTGGATAAAATCAGAACTAGAGATTTACCCGAGACAGGTTGGGCATTTATGAACCGATCGCCTAGTTATCAATCCGTCTGGGAAAATCTAGGTTCGGTTTCAGGATTACCGCCTTCTCCGGTTAATTTATGGATTGTGGCCCCGGGGTTGCGTCAGCGAGAATATCCCCCTCAACTCGGGTTAGGCGATCGCCTCTGTACTCTCGACCCTAGTCAGTATTATCGGTTAGGAATTCCCTATCAACTTTATCGCTGTAAGTAAGGGAACTCCAAAAAATAAAACCTTCAAAAAACCCGCAGGCTCAAGCCTGGGGCTACACGGACAAAGCCCGCCTGCGCGGGCTAAAAGAGCCTTGTTAGGTGCGATCGCATCAAAGCAAGGATGATTTATTTGTTG
>NZ_JAMXOT010000120.1 GCF_024220515.1 Oscillatoria sp. HE19RPO | reverse complement strand
CCAAAAAATAAAACCTTCAAAAAACCCGCACCCTGAAGGGTGGAGGCTCACAGGACAAAGCCCGCCTGCGCGGGCTAAAAGAGCCTTGTTAGGTGCGATCGCATCAAAGCAAGGATGATTTATTTGTTGGAATACCCTAATGGAATGTAGCCGCGCTTCGAGAAGCGCCTGTCCAAAGATAAATTTCCTCACCCCGAAACCATAATGGAATGTAGCCGCGCTTCGAGAAGCGCCTGTCCAAAGATAAATTTCCTCACCCCGAAACCATAATGGAATGTAGCCGCGCTTCGAGAAGCGCCTGTCCAAAGATAAATTTCATCACCCCAAAAGAGTGATGGAATGTAGAGGCGCTTCCCGAAGCGCCCCTACAAATACACCTTGACAGGGCTAGGTTTATAATGGGGGTCAGGATGAACCAGGCGGTTGAAACCTTTACAAATTGTTGATTAAACAAGCATAATTCATGAATATTCTCAAACAAATTTCTTTAAAACTGCGATTAATTCGATTAGAACGGTTTATTACTTCTTTAATTTATACCTTTCAAAGAGACTGGGCCGATCGCCAATATCAAAGTTCTCAAAAGGTGCAACCCCTGACCACCCCGGGACGGTTGCTCACCGTTGAGAAAACCCGTAAAGGCGCTCAGTTTAGCTTTGAAAAAGCCCAGGTAGAGATTGAGTTTTTATCCCCGGAATTAGTGCGGGTGAATTGGGAACCGGGACTTGCACCTGTGCCTTATGGCATTGTCCAACAAGATTGGCCGGAAGTGGCCCTACAGTTGGAGGACACAGAACAGGGAAAAATTATCAGTAGCGATCGCCTCAAAGTCATCATCAAACCCGAAGGCGGCATCGAATTTCAAGATGCCAATGGGCGAGTGTTGCGCCAAGAATTACCGCCCCAACGCCGGGGGGAAGCATGGCAACAAGAGGCCCTGTTGCGATCGCCTGAACAGATTTATGGACTCGGAGAACGGGCGGCCCCCTTCAATTTACGCGCCAGCGATAACCCCAAGTATCGGATGTGGCATTATGACGCTGGGGGAAAGTATGGGCCGGGGTCCGACCCGTTGTATCTCTGCATTCCGGTGTATATGGGATTGCATGACAACGGCAGTTATTTGGTGTTCTATGAAAATAGCTTTTCTGCCACCTTTACCTTGGGCGACAGTGCGGTTGCAGCTTTTTCCGGGGGAGCCTTGCGCTATTATTTTATCGGCGCAGAACCGGCAAAAGCCATCACTCTTTATACCGAATTAACCGGACGTCCGCCCCTGCCTCCGCGCTGGGCGTTTGGCTATCATCAATCCCGGTGGGGATATGAAACGGAAGCGGCAGTCCGAGAAACCGCCCAAGGATTCCAGGAGCATAATCTCCCCCTGAGTGCGATTCACCTGGATATTGACTGTAAAGATAACTTTCGCTCGTTTACCATCGACCCGGACCGCTTTCCCAAACTCAGGGAGTTTAATCAAGAAATGGCCGAGCAAGGGGTAAACATGGTGGCGATCGTCAATCCCGGGGTGAAGCGCGATCGCCGCAGTCAATTGTATCGCGAAGGAGTCAGCCAGGATATCTTTTGTAAGTTACCCAATGGTAACATCGTTCATGCTCCCGTCTGGCCGGGAATGTCAGCCTTTCCTGATTTTACCCATCCCCTAGCCCGTCATTGGTGGAGTCGGCAATATGAATATCTCCTGGATATGGGCATTGCGGGATTTTGGCATGATATGAATGACCCGGGGGTATTTGCTCTCTGGGGAGATGCCACCCTCCCGAAAGCGACCCAGCACTTTATGGAAGGTCGAGGCGGCATCCATTTAGAAGCGCACAATCTCTATGGATTCCAGCAAGCGCGGGCCGGGTATGAAGCCCTGCGGGAGTATCAGCCCAGTCGCCGTCCTTTCATCGTTTCCCGGTCCGGTTGGGCCGGATTACAGCGCTATGCCTGGACTTGGACGGGGGATGTTGAAACCAGTTGGGGGGGGTTGGGGCAGACCCTGCCGACGGTGTTGGGGATGGGATTATCGGGTATTCCCTATACCGGGCCGGATATTGGTGGATTTAAGGGCAATCCTTCGGCAGAGTTATACTTGCGCTGGTTTCAACTTTCGACTTTTTTGCCCTTTTGTCGCACTCATTCGGCAAATAACGTGAAACCTCGGACGCCTTGGAGTTACGGGATTCGGGTTTTAGATTGCGTGCGATCGCTGCTGCAACTGCGCTACCAACTCATTCCCTATTTTTATACGTTAGCTTGGGAAGCCACTCAGAAGGGATATCCTCCAGTGCGTCCGGTGTTTTGGTCGGAACCAGAAAATCCTGACTTATGGGGGGTGGATGATGCCTTTTTCCTGGGAGATGCGCTGTTAGTTTATCCGATTGTCAAGGACAAGGCGCGATCGCGATCGGCTTTGTTTCCTCGGGGCCAGTGGTATAAATTCACCGATGATACAATGCTCGAAGGGTCGCAACGCTTAACCCTAGAGGTTCCTTTAGAGGAAATTCCCCTGTTTGTCAAGGCGGGGACTGTCTTACCGATGGAACAAGGGGGACATTTAACCTTACATCTGTATCCCCCGACGGATGGGAACAGCACGGGATGGCTGTATAGCGATGCGGGAGATGGATATGGGGAATCGCGTCTGGATCGGATTCACCTGGAACGAACTGCTGATGGATTGGCGATCGCCTGGGAGTCTCAAGGAGATTATCCGTTCCCCTACTCATCGGTGGAGTTGCAGATTCATGGGATGGCGGTGCAGCAGGTGTGGGTGGATGGAACTGAAGTGGAGTTTCAGCAACCCCGAGAGCAACCCCGAACCGCCATGAGAATCGCCCCAGGAGTGACTATCCCGGGGGATAACGTGACGCGGGTGCAGATTCAGGGTAAATTTCGGCACCCCGATCCGACATCATCCTTCAATTCCTGGCATAGTTACCCCACAAATGGGCTATGATGACTTTTGGGCTTAGTCCCGTTTTAACCCTCTATTTTTGAACGAACAAACTGTAGGAGTAACAATGTCTAATCCCCCCAAAATTCTCGCCTTTGCGGGCAGCGCTCGGGAAGGGTCATTTAACAAAAAACTGGTGCAAATTGCGGTCACTGGCGCTCGAAAAGCCGGTGCAGAGGTCACTTATATTGACCTGCGAGATTTTCCCATGCCGCTGTTTGACCAAGACTTAGAAGCAGCGGAGGGAATGCCCAAGGCGGCGCAAGAGTTAAAATCGCTGTTCTTTGCTCACCAAGGCTTGTTGATTGCCTCTCCGGAGTATAATAGTACCATTACTCCCCTGCTCAAAAATGCGATCGACTGGGTATCTCGTCCCGCTCCCGGTGAACCCATGCTGGCGGCTTTTTCAGGCAAAGTGGTGGGAATTATGAGTACCTCTCCTGGTGCTTTAGGGGGATTACGGGGTTTGGCTCAACTCCGAGAAATGCTGGGGAATATTAGTATGATTGTCTTGCCCAATCAAAAAGCCATCCCCCAAGCGATGGAAGCGTTTACGGAATCGGGAACCTTAAAAGACCCCCAACAGCAAGAAGGGGTGGAAAATATTGGTGCAAAAGTAGCGCAAATGTTAGCCAAGTTGAACGCTTAAGTTAAGAATAATGGGGGAAGCAGAACCCTTACCCGAGTAAGTTTAGGGTAATTTCTCTCACATTTAAGAACACCTCCGGTCCCCTCCCCTTGGCAAGGGGAGGGTTAGGGTGGGGTCCTCCTGGAGTGCGGTTCCCTACAGGATAGCTCCGCTTAGGGAACTCCAAAAAATAAAATCTCCAAAACGTTCGTTTGTAGTTACGGATCAACGGAGTAGGGGCGCAATGCTTGCGCCCTCCGGAGGGCGCAAGC
>NZ_JAMXOT010000119.1 GCF_024220515.1 Oscillatoria sp. HE19RPO | reverse complement strand
TTAACTCAGCAGTCTTTTGGAGCCGTAACCAAAGTTGCAGAAGGCATTGGGTCGATTTTGTCCCTCGTCCTCTAGTTCCTAAATTCCTCGTTGATTATAGTAACCATAAGATATTTTGCGATCGGACTCGCTCCTTATGGGAAGACAATAAAATCAAGACTGACCCTTCGCTTCAGACAGGATTGACGTAGAGTCGGAAACCCAACCCGATTTGTAGGGGCGATTCGAGAATCGCCCGAAACAGATAGCGCTGAGTTGGAAACCCAACCCGATTTGTAGGGGCGATTCGAGAATCGCCCGAAACAGATAAAGCTAATGCATCAGTCCTGCACCTGAACAACCGCCATCAGAATTTTCAACCCTAATGATCCCGTTTGAAACTCCGTTTCTCGGGTCCAGGGCGTCAGTCTTGTCAACAAAACAGGTACATTAGACAGGACGAGTAGAGCAAGATTTTGCCCATTTTGTGGAATTATCATGACCGCGAGGTAATCATGTAAAGCTTGATTACAAAGGTAGGTATTGAACCTGATTAATTAAATCTTCTGATTCACAGGCTTTCGCAATTATTTCTAAGTCCCGCACGCATTCACCAACACTTACATACTGTTGATGTCCGTAAATCACTCCACTAAATTTTACTCCCTCTTGCTGGCGAAAGTTTGCTATGACTAAAAAATCATCATCTTGGGTAAAGATAACGCGATTAAGTTCGGTGGCGCGTTCGAGTAAAATAGAGTCAGGAATGCCATTTTTGCCATCTTCTTGTACTGTAATAACGTCTATCCCCCGCAATTTTAAACCATTACTAATTGCTCGACGAACATGTTCATCCATGTAGAGGGCTATGGTCATTTAATTAGCCCCTGAGTGCGAAGTTTTTTAACCAAAGCGGATTCGCCAGCTTCTTGACGTAACTTTTCAACTCTCTCAACTCGTTGGTGAATATCGGCATCTAGTTCTTCTTTGTGATCCCAATAGTAAGCTAATGCCGAATAAATTTGACTCATGGTTAAATAGGGATGTTGAAATTTAATTTCTTCGGGACTCCAGCCAAAAGCTAGATGACCGGAAATTAATTCAATGACTTTCATGGTTGTTCCCGCAATGTAGGGAACGCTGTTTTCATTTAGTTCTATGTATTTGTATTGAGTAGCAGTTAAGTTCATTTGGCCTCGTTACTGAATTAAGTACATTGCTTCAGAGATAACTTATTTCTAAGTCTAACACGAGGAATTGACTCTGCCCACGAGAAGAAAAGAAAGCCTGGGCGATTTTCCAATCCGGTGACTATCACAATTGTTTACTGAGGGACTCGCTAATCGCAAACTTGCCTTGAGAGACGAAGCTGGCGATCGCTCACCTCAATTTATCCGCATTACTTCTCAATACTAGCCAGAACATCAGCCCCTATTTGAGCAATAATCCTGTCCTCACATACCAGGCTGATCTATGATTTGTTTTAAAGCATCAAGAAACTTACCATTAAGATTCATAAAATCCTCCCACTTAAAGCCGCCAAACTCATCTCCCCAACCATGGGGAAGAAATACTTGACGCTCATCTAGCTTGAACCATTCTGCCGCCTCATGAAGTTCAAAACTGGCCACAAGGTTCGCAAAAGCGTGTAAGGCATCTGATGATGTTATGATAGCTGACAATTTTACTGTGTTATTAATTGTTAAGCCAGCCTCTTCACCCTTCTCTTGAGAATTAGGTAACGATGGACATCTAAGGGAAATAAAAGCTTGTTCGTTATCTATTCGACGGATTGAAAAACTGTACCCGGGCTTATACGATATTCTTTTTGCCACCTCAATCAATATCAGAAAATTTTCTTCCATGATCTTCCCTGTGTTGTTTTTTCAGTAATTAGACCAGCATTAACTGACCTATTGCAATGTTCCTGTCTACTTATTTAGGTTTCGCGTAATCTAGTAAGAGGGATTGAGTGGGGGATCACGCGACATAACAACGCTTTGCTGTACTCTACCCTGGTAATCAAAAATAGCTCGCAAGGTGAAAAATACATCAAGACTATTTGTTCCCTCCGTACACCCATCATGAGTAATATGTTCTGTGGGAGCTATATAAGCCTCTCCTGGTTCTACTCTTAATTTAACAACAGGATAATTTGGAAAAAGCTGCATGAATGCCATACAAATTCTTGAGCTACCCGAAGTTTTACTAATTGCATTACTATGAATTTCTAATACCAAACTATAAAGCTGCTGAATTGATAAATTGATGAATAAAAAATATCGTGGTTCCGAGCCCAAATTTATTAGGATACGATGCAGCGATGAACCACGCTGATTATCAATGTGAAGACCGACCTTGCAATTATCAGCACCAACAGTTACAGTCATCTGGTTAGGGGCATTCCACCCAATTCCATACTTAGTTATGTCTGCACTTTGAAGACAAAAGGTTTCAATATGCTCTTGAATTAGACTGATACCTTTTTTTACCCGATCTTTTTGGAAAAAATAGTTCAATTCTCTAGGGTCTTTTACACTATTTATATCATTAAAATGACTTAAAATATTTTGAGGAATACTGAAAACAATTACATAAAGATTTGATGAATTCTCAAATTGACGGATGAACAGTATTTGTTGTTCTAATACGGTAGGTTTTCGCCACGGTAATTGAGGGATAATTGCATCCCGACAGTAAGGAGTAGAACATCGATCTGTTGAAACATCAGCTAGGGCTGTTCCCGAACTTAATAGAACACGCTCTTCCAACATGATGTCATTATAACTTGGAACTATTTTGACCCCTTCAATAAGTTGATACATATATTATTGACTTTGAGCTAGTAGAAACTCAAAATTTGCTGGTCAACTAACATAAGCACATCAGAGCGTCAAAGACCTGTTGTGATGTAATAGATGTAATAGAATCAGAAGTAATATGTTTATGAGAGGCAAACCGAAAACCCCATTTTTGGGGATTAGTTGGTCCAAAAATACCTACTCCTGGTACACGAAATAAGTCCGCCACATGAAGCATACAGGAGTCAATACCAAGGAAAAGGTCAGCAACACTTAATAAAGCAAATGATAATCCTAGAGGAATGCCAGATACATCAAAAATTCGATTTTTGTAATATGCCAATTCCAAAGGTAAGTTGTGATGCATACCTACAATAATAACTATGTAGTCAGTCTGAACTGACAAAAATTTATCTATTGTCCTTATAAATTTGTCCGCTGACCATATTTTTCTGGGCTTAGTATCTGTGTGTACAATGAGTAGTTTATTTTTTTTCATAGACACTTTTAAATCTTGAACTAGCGTTAAATATTTTTTTTCTATATAGGGAGGATTACTAAAATCTTCAATTTCAATTTGAGGATTGAATAAATGATTTACACAAAAAATACTATCAAAACAATTAATTTTTTCTGATAATTCATAAGTGAATGTAGGATAAAATCCCACAGAAACAGGAGGTGATAAACTTTTAATTAACCGTTCTAAATCAGGTGATGTCCATAAACAAAGAGAGATAAACAAGTCACAGCCACTAGCTTCTTTAGCTAATACTTCATAGTCAAATGGGGTTGATTCTCTTCCTATTTTCTGCATTATATGAACACCTGACGCTCCAAAAGTTTTTATAAACCATACAGATTCAAAAACAATATCTGAGAAAATCTGTGTGTACGCTTCCTCTACGACAATCAGTGACAATCGACCAGAGAATATATTAGAAAGCGCCCGAAGTGCTGGTAATGCGATAATGTGATCGCCAATACCGTTGGCAAAAAAAACTACTGGGCGGCTAAAGTTATGAGGATTTAGCATAAACTGCTTCGACTTTCCTTAACTACAGAATGTAAATTATCAACACAAGCACTAACTAAAAGCTTGCCTGCATCAGTTAACGCTTCAGACTTTATTAAACCTTGATAAGCTACCTCGGCAAAACTAAGCGTTTCAACCCAGTAACTCTCAGCTTGCGAGTACAAATTTTTCGATGAAAAACAAGGAGAAGATAAAAGTTTAGCCCATACAGCGGCTCCTGCTGAAAAAGTCATTAGAGCATGAATAACCTGTCTGAGGGGACGGTTTCTGTTTTTCCAAGGAGAAAAAACCTCTGGTGAATTTCCGTCTGTTGTGTAAAGACGCACATTTTTTTCAACCAGATTAACCTTGGTATGAAAAAACTCATGCACCATTTGTACAGATAAGTGGCATCTTTCTTCGAGCCGATTAATTTCAGAATCGAAGTCCTGCCAAGCCCAACCAGGCAACGATGATACAGAACCAGCTTTGCGTGTAGTAGGAGAATAACGAGGCAAAACAGTGTACAGCTTCATCGCCCGACTCATACTTACACCAAGCCCCATATCTAAGAATGGAAGTATGTCTAAGCAGAGCCGGATCTCATTATGCCTAGTGTTGACAACCGTGATACTATCGACATAGTTTTTTTCAATAAAGTTAAACTCATTTCCCGCTGCGGCTGGTTGAGTTATCGCTGTGGAAATACGAATTCCTGACCGTGTAAAGCTGTCTGGTAGCCAATTTATGCAATCATATTCATCGTCAAATAGTAGGTTAATTACCTGTTCTGTAATTTCTCCTAGATCGCTATCTTGCTTTACAGCCGCAACGCCAGCTAAGGTAGGAAAGCAAACAAGACAGCCAGCAGTGACTGTTACTTTTTTGAGAGGTTCTAACCCTAAAATCAAGCCTCCACTCAGCGGGGAAAACAAAGCATAAAAATTAATTATTCCATCATTAATATTATTAGTTTTCCCGCTGACATAAGCTTGGAAAAGTGAGCCAGATTCTGCTTCAAGTTCCCTATATTGCAAAAATAAACCGCTCAATATATTCACCTCATCACTTTGCTTGAGAAGCGCCGCCGCTAACTCATAACCTTGATTGCTAAGAATATGCAGCATAGCTAGGTGTCGAGTAGCTGACTGCTCGGCATATTCACTTAACGCCTTTTGATAGAACAGTTGAGTGTCATCTAATTTACAGGTCAATTCCAAGTCAACAGTCCCAATCTTAGTTTCTTGCTTTGGACAAATGCTCATAACTTAATGTTTTTATGAGATAGCGGAAAGTTCTGTGGACAAGTAATTTCTGATATGCTCGATGAGAATCATCATATCTTCGCAATAAACTGATTCCCTATTAAAGCCATTTTGGGAACTATAACGATGAGGAAGATATCCGCCACCACAGATTTCAAATAATTGACAATCAAAACACTTTTGAGGTGCAGAAAAGCGTTTTATAGAGAGTGCTTTGACGAGAGGCAAAGACTCTAAAGTCTCAATCGGATGAGAGTCCAGCGACTTCCCTGTTTGGGTTGCGCCATGATAGGCTGTTTTGAGAACATCTAGCCCGTGATACGTGCCATCGGTTTCAACTATGATTACTCCATTACTTAATGCCCCATAGGAATCATAGCCTCTCTGTCCACCGATTAAAAGCTTCATTAGAGTTCTGAATATACGAACTTCCATGCTGGTTTCTGAAGCTATCCAATAATCGAAAAGAGAGGATAGCCATCGACCAAACGTTCCTGGGGGATACTTATCGTATGGAAAAGTATCATGGTTAAAGTCGGGCAGAAGAAAATCTATAGAAGTGGTGTTTAATTTTTCAAAAAATGTCAATAGCTCATAAGGATCTATTTCTGGATTTGCAACGGTAAGAAAACCTCCAAATACAGACTCGCCAGATTTGGGATTACGCAACTTTTCTACACCCGCTATAACTTGAGAAAAACTTCCATTTCCTTTGGCGTCAACTCGCATACGATCGTTCCATTCTTGCGGTCCATCAATACTTACACCCGCACGAACATTAAAGTCTTGGAGTACCTGCACAATGTCATCGTCTACTAGGGTGGCATTCGTTTGAAGTCCGAACTTTACATCCGCTTCAATATCCTGAAAATTATTCGACAAAATTGTGAATAACTCTCTAAGTCTAGCGGCTCCGAGTAGAAGAGGCTCACCGCCATGAAAGACCACAAGAATCTGTTTTAACTCACGAATACGAACATAGCTGCTGAGACGATCTGCTAGAAGCTGGATCGTCTCAGCAGTCATAACGACTGGCTGATCTCGCCAAGTTTGATCTGGGTGTTCGTACATATAGCAATAGGAACACTTGAGGTTGCAGCGACTCACGACCTTAACTACAAAAGTTGTTATCGGTTGCACTTCGTAAAACTCAGTTCTCTGGGGTAGAAGCAACTCAAGTGACATAAATCTTTCCTTTAAAGCTACGTTTTTGAAAAACCAAATCATTTTTGGCTAAAAGCCTTTTAAACCAAGCACTTTTTCTGTAAAAAGCGACCTCAATTTTTATTGTGGCTACTGAAATCTTGCCAAGCAATTGGCTCTTTACCCATGCGTTCCGCTTGAATCGCTTTAATTGCATCTACAACTTTTGGATTTATTTGCTGTAGCTGTTCATCTTTCAACTCATTAACTGCAAGTTTAGTAACAGATTTATTTCCCTGATAAGCGTTCATTTAGCTTCCTCCTTCATTAATTAAATGGATGTACAAATCAGTTTTCCGGGGTATCAGCAACTCAAGTGACGTAAATATTTCGTGTTTCGTCGAAGCTGCTCTAAAAACCCAAATAATTTTGGGGTAAAAGCCTTTTAAGCCAAGCACTTTCTCTGTAAAAAGCAGACTCAACTTTGATTGTGACTACTG
>NZ_JAMXOT010000118.1 GCF_024220515.1 Oscillatoria sp. HE19RPO | reverse complement strand
AGGGGCGCAATGCTTGCGCCCCTGGGGCGCAAGCATTGCGCCCCTACACATACCTTACTTTCAGTTGCGCGTTTGGAGGATTTATATTTTGCAATCCCCTATTGTGAAACTGCAAAATACATTTTTAGCATTTTATGTGTTTTTTAGCAAAAGGTCGTGAGAATTAGCTATAACCGGCCATTCGTTCAAATTAAGCAAGACTTTTAATCATAGCATAAAATTATTTTGCAAGAAGTCTATTATAATTTTACCCCCAAAGATTAACTTGAGCTATCAATTGACAACTCGAAGTAAAGCCCTATTTCCTTCGGAAAGGCTTCGCCAACGGATACCTTCCCTAACGCATCTGGGGGATATAGACAGGTGAAGAGCAGCGTGGGTTGCCTCAGCAGTATGGCGTTAGCATCGTCTGCTGTAGGCGATCGCATATCTCAATCTAGTTGAAGCAGCCAGCATCAGCAGGCAGATTTTCCGCACGCTTCACACAAACTTCACAATAGGCGGAGAGGCTTTACAATTTCTTTACACAAGTTTTGCTTAAGTGTTGTACCTTGAGTTATAGGAAACGTTTATAACCCAACCGAACATCGATCGCTTTCCCAGAGGTGCTGTTATGAGGAAATTCTTGTTTACTCTCTCCCAACCCATGCGTCAACGGCTGGATCAGATTGAAATCCGAGATCCAGATGTTGCTCGACTCCTTTACAAATTGATTCCCGCTCAATGTCCCTTCGCCCGAGATATCAAAATCGGGGGTCGTGTCATTCTCCACATCCCCCCCCTATGTAAGCTCAATCCCTTCTATGAGCAACTGATGGGGCTGAGATTCCGGGCCCTGTGCTATCTTGTGGATGAGTGTGGCATTGATATCCAAGCCGTTTCGTGAACTACCACTCTTGAATCAACGATTACAATAGCGGCTTCCTATCCAGCAGATTGCCCAACCGTAGATTTCTTGCATCCTCTAAGGTTGGGTCAGACATCTGGACAAGAGGCAGGAATTATCCGAGTCGATTTGACGATCGCCTCAAATCTCGGAACATCCCTAGATTCATATTGCTGCAAGGTTTCCGCCTTGAACGCATAAGCGCTGCTGGCAGCCCAAATTAAGCCTTGGACATTCACCAAATAAATATCCGTTCCTTGATAGGACCATTGCATCTGGCGCAGATAAGCCGGATGCGGTCCTAGAGAAAACCGCTCTTGTTTCAGAATTTCATAGTCAAAATACAGGAGACGGTGGGTTGCCTCGGACTTGCGAATCGCTTCCTCCATACCGGCTGGAGTCTGATTTGTGGCAATTGTGCGGGTACAACTGATGCGAGGGTGATATCCATCAAATTCTGGAACCAATGGAGCGATCGCCTGAAATTGATTCTCCTGGAGTTCTTGTACTGACCAGGAAGCAGGGATTAAAATCGATACGCACAATCCTGGATTAAAATAACTAATCCGCGTCAATGGGTCACTGATTAAGGCTGTTCTGCCCAGTCCCATTCCAATAAATCGAATTGAGCCGACGGCTTGCTCAAAAACAGGCAGTAATGACTCGGCAGACTGTCTCTCGACGATTCCGACCAGGCTGTAAAGGGCATCCGGCAGTTGAATACAAACTTGATAGTGAGTCACCTGGATGTTAAATTCCGGGTCATAGAAGCTAAAAATATCCAGTCTCGCCGGAAAATTATCAACAGTCAGGGGATGGCGATCGCCAATTTCTAGGGGTGAAGGGTACAACTGCAACAGTTCTTCCGCGAGGCGATCGCACCCATCGGACACCCGTTCCCAAGCAGACAAGGGAACCCGTTGAATTAAAAGTTGGGGATGATATTGGCCCTCCGATGCACAGCCATAGCTCACCCGTCCCCCGTTGCTTTCCCCTTCGTGCCAATCCTCGGGTAGTTCTAGGGAAACACCTGTTTCTTTACTGTAATAGTGGGTCAACTGAATCCTGGGTGATGGCTGCATGAGCGATTAAAACAGATTTTTCAACAAATTTCGCGTCGAATCATAAATGCTAGAAGCCCCACTAGCAATTTTATCCCCCACATAAGAAGCACCCGTAGCAACGCCACGCCCGATCTTCTGCGCCCCTCGGTAGGCACTGAGTAAAACACCTGGCACAGCACCCAATATCGTTCTGCCGCCCCATTCCGTTAAAATTTGGCGGAACCAATAGGGATATTCCTCAAACTCCTCTACTTTGCCCTTATGGTTAGCTTTATGTTCTGCAACGCCTAATTCTTCCAACATCTCATCGGTTAATCCCAGGGCATCGCGCTGGTCTTTAAAGGCATCGCTATTGAGTAAATATTTAGTATGGGATGTCGGACTGCTGCCGACTTGGTGTAGTAGCACATCTCCAGCCAGATGCTTACCCCCGGCAACATCTACGATATCCCCGGTGGCGATGTGATGCCGAACTTCTTCGGGACGTTCACTGGCATCTAACTTGCCAAACATATAGGATTGGATACGATTGATGGCAGGGGCTTGAAAGGTAACAACGCGACGAACTTTATTAGGGAAGGCAGAAGCGGCGTGTTGAGCCAGGGCACCGCCCAGACTGTGACCCACCACATCCACTTTGCCACCAGCAGTCGCGATCGCCTCAGCGACTTTTTTCTGCTGTCTTTTGAAGGCCGTGAAACCAATGGCGACTGGATCGAGGTCAGCCAGGATATCGGAGACATCCACCCAATCCGGGGTTGTTCCTTTAAAAGCCAGAATGGGAGTTCGGCCTCCCGTCTCTACTGGCATGAGTAATCCCATGAAAAAGCCTTCACCCCGAATGGTCAGAGTCCAGTTTCGCTGGTAGCCTCGGGTTGCCAGCCAATCTCCTGCCGCAGCCGGGAGGGTGTCTCCTTGATAGGCGAAACGGTGACCGATGATTTCATATTCGATATCTTCGGATTTAATTTCCGGCTGGGTATCCGTGCGATCGCCGTTATCCCGTTGAATAGTCAAGGGCTTGGTTTGCAAAGAGACAGTAGTAAAGCTCTGTTCCTGCGCTTGAATCTTCCGCTGGATCTGGGGTGAGGAGAACAGTTTACTTTGAATGGATGCGTCGGGGGAGCCTATCTTCTGGGACACCTTCGCCTCCTGGTAGTCGGCTTCTTGCTCGTATTTATCCTGGGGTGCGCCGGTGATTAGTTTAGGTTGAATCGGGAACTGAGCCGAAAAGTCAATGCGAGAGAGGCGATCGCCTGCGCTATAGCTGGGCATACTGCGGCTGCCCGGGGTTTCCTGAACTTGGGGTTGGAGTTTCGGCACTTCCCTAGGAGTCTGTAACCCCAACGGCCTCACCCTGGGAGTGGGTGCAGGGTTAGGCCATTTCTTTTGAATGCGTTCTCCTGTAGCCATAGGTAGGCTCTCCCAAAGTATTGAGAAATTATCGTTCTAGTGTGGCATCGGTGAAATCGTCATTCATCTTCCAAAAGACTGAGAAATAGCCAAAATTGACCGGGGTTGGGGCAGGGATGGGAGCCTGAGCAGTCGCCCTTTTTGAGGGGACCTGGGTAGAAGATGGGGAGGCGATCGCTTAGGGTCCCAAATCGCCGCTAAAAGGCTAGACAACTTAGCCGAGAACTGCCAAAATAAACTATTACACTCTGATTTTAGTTCTTGTCATGCTAGTTGGAACCAAAGAAGTCGCTAAGTTATTGGGAGTTTCCAGCGATCGAGTCAGACGTTTGCTCCTGGATGGGAGTTGTCGGATTTATTGTCTCATAATGCGGGAAGGTTTCTCAGATTGGGGAGCGATCGCAGAATGAGCGCATTTTTACTCTATCAATCTGCGATCGTCCCAATATATATCCCGCTACTCATGTTTGTTATTCACATCGAGCGGCATACCAAGCATAGCAATCAGCATTCTTAATAGCCTTTTCTGGCGGAGTTCCCTGTATGGCTAGACGGTTGCCATAGCCAGCGTCATCATTAGTGCTGGTAAATTTATGAGTGGCTTCGTGGTAGATAGTTTGAGGAGCCTTCCGTGACTGAGACAAGTATGCTCCAAACTGTAGATGGATACTGCCAGGACGGATTCGTTCATCGAGGAAGGGAATGTCGATTTGATCTGCCTTATCCGCTGCGGTTGCTTTTGCTTCTGACACCGATTTTAAGCCCCCTGCTTCATCGGCTTTCACAGGCCATTTAACATATCCTTTCGTCGTATCGGCTGATCTTTCGTGGTTTTCGACAATTTTTAGCGGTTGGCTCAACCCGGCATTGGTTCGAGTCATGACTTGTTTCGCCGTATCGATTAACGAGTTAAGCTTGTCTGGATCGGTCTCAAAGCCTGAAAAATTACCCGCAAAGTTGTCTGTGAGATCTTCATCAATCTCTTCCCACGGTTGTGTTGAAAATGCGGTCTTTAATGCGGTAATGCTTGTGATCGCCGCTGCTCCATATTCTCTTGCCGTTTTCACATGAGCTTTTAACTGTGTCTTTTGCTTGTCGGTGAGTGATGCCCCACCCAACCATGTCCCTTTCCGGGTGACAACCGTGATATCTTTCCCGTCACCTTTATCCGGTGTCAGGGTTGATTTTCCCTGACGTTGAATGACGTTACCCAAGGAAGGAGTTGAGGGTTGAGGGGTTAATTGGATCGAGGGATCGGGCGATCGCTGAATGGTATCATCACCTGAGTCCTCTTCTTTTTCTTCTTCTTTCGTGAGATCGATAAACTTTTTAAATTCTGCTTCTTCATCCGGTGCTAGAGTCCGCTGTACTTGCTCTGTCTGTTGCTGCATCAGGGAGTTCCCGAAACTCCTTGCTGGTTTCCATTCGGGAAATTGCACTTCACTTTTGTTCTGTAGCGTATTGACTGGAGCCGGCTGTGGGAAGGAGGTTTGACGCTGCACTGCCCCCTGTTGGATCGTGTGGGTCAGTTCGTGGGCTAATAATTCCTTGCCGCTGGAACTCCCGGGATTGTATTCTCCGCGCTTAAAAAAGATATTGTTTCCGGTGGTAAAAGCACGAGCGCTCAAGGAACGGTTGAGGGTATCGGCGGTATTGTCGGTATGGACTTTGACCCCACTGAAGTTCGCTCCAAATGCCCCCTCCATCTGGCGACGAATCGGTTCGCCCAAGGGCATTCCCCCTGTTTTGGCTTGGCTGATGCTGCTTTCCAAGTCAGACGAAGCCGCTCCCCCGTCTATGGCTTCTTCGCGTTGCACCGTCAGTCTCATTATCGAAGGTTTGGGAAAAGCTTGACGCTGCACCGCTCCACTACTATTCGGCTGCGAGGATGCGGGCGCACTGATTTGCTTAACCACTTTTCGCGCTACGGTATCGGCTTGTTGTTCGTATCGATCGTTGGGTGAGCCGATGGTCAGTTTCGGTTGAATCGTAGAGGGTGGGAGCATCCCGATTTTGTAAATAGGCGAAGGTGTGGTAAAATATTAAGTTTTTTTGAACGCAACTGGCCCATCAAAAACTGTGATGGAGGCCCGGACTAATTTTCTGTAAGATTTAAGCACCGAGATAACAAAAAATACTTATAATAGGGAAAATGTTTTGTGGAAACCGCTCATGAATCGTGAAGAAGTTGAACGTTTAAAAGAGCTGAGTGATGAAATGGCCCAGATTTTATATAGAAATACCCCACTGGAGGCTTTGGAGAACTTAGGCACCATTGAACAGCATCTTAGACAACAATGGTTAGAGGTAATCGGACCCAATATCGGTTTTTTTTTATTAAAACAGCAACGGGAACAGATAAAGGACGCTCCCGAACCGTAAAAAGCTGTATCGGACCCTTAAAAATTACCGAAAAGCAAGCCGAAAAATTAAAGGTCAAGAAATCGACTAGATTAGCACCACTTCTTGAGAAATGTTGTTTGAGAATGAGTGCGAATTTATCTTTTGAGCAAGCAGGTAAAGAAGTGGAAGTCCAGACTGGAATCAAGATAGGTCATACTTCTTTACATAACCGAGCAATCAAGCAAGAGTGGTCCGAACAATCCAGTCCGACATTAGTAAAAGAAATTAGCGTAGATGGAGGGAAAGTCCGTGTTAGAGGGCCACAGGGTGAAGGCTCTGTGTGGCTTGATTATAAAGCCGTGAGGCTTCACTCCAGTTTATATGCCGCATATTTTCAGGAGAATGAGAGCTTGATTAATTATGTAAATCGTCAGCCCCTAAATCCCCTCTTAACCTGTCTAGGAGATGGACATGATGGAATCTGGAATATTATTGCTCAAATCAATCCCAAAGGCCAACGACGAGAAATTTTAGATTGGTATCATTTAGTGGAAAATTTGTACAAAATAGGAGGGTCTAACAAACAACTAGAAAAAGCCGAAAACTTTTTATGGGAGGGTCGGGTAGAAGAGACAATTAAGTTGTTTGAATCCAACCGTCGTCGCCAAGCTGCTAATTTCTGTAAATACCTAACTAAACATCAAGAGCGAATTGTAAATTATCAGATTTTATCTTCAGAAAATATTTGCTCCATTGGGTCGGGGGCCGTTGAATCAACAGTTAAACAAATTGACAGACGATTAAAAATTTCAGGTGCGCAGTGGTCTACGGAAAATATTAATCAAATGCTTAATTTGAGGTGTGCCTACTTAAATAACTTATTATAAAGTTCAGGCATCCGACAGAATTACTGAATAATTGTTCTAATTTTAAATACTTTGATAAGCGGGTTTAGTTAGGGAGTCGCTAACTTTTGCAATTCTACAATATGGGGAGAGACTAAAAAGTTTTAAATTATATCATACTTTTCCCTATTTACAAAATCGGGATGCTCCCTAGAGGGTTGAGAGATTTTGATGCGAGACAGGCGATCGCTGTTTTCCCCCAATTCTACTTTGGTTTGAAGTTCTGGTGTTGTTGCGGACTCAAGGTTGGGGGGTTCGGCAAAGGGACGAGGTTGGAATATCCCACTGGCACTTGTCGGTGTAGGCCTCGAGCGTCCTTTTGCTTGAAGGTGCTGTCCGGTTGCCATAATTTAGCCTCTTAGAGCTTATTTAATGTCCGATTTTCCCACAAAGGCGCGATCGAAATCTATTGGACGAAAGTCTAGATTGACTCGGAACCCAGATAGGGGAGCGATCGCAGAATGAGCGCATTTTTACTCTATCAATCTGCGATCGTTCCGATAAGTAGATCTGGCTATTCGTGTTTGTTATTCGGCATTAGCGGCATACCAAGCATAGCAATCCGCATTCTTAATCGTCTTTTCTGGCGGTTGTCCCAGTACAGCTAGACGGTTATCATAGCCAGCCTCATCGTCAGTGCTGGCAAACTTATGAGTGGCTTCGTGGTAGATAACATGAGGAGCGTCCTTTTTCTTCGTCAAGAACTTTCCAAACTGCAAATGGATACTGCCAGGACGGGTTCGTTCATCAAGGAAGGGCAACTCGATTTGAGCGTCAGCATCCGCTTGGGTCATTTTTGAGCTTGGCACAGATTTTAAGCCTCCTTTGTCATCTGCCACGGGGAACTTAACATATCCTTTCAACGTAGGGGCTACAGCTTTGTGTTTTTCGACAATTTTTAGCGGTTGGCTCAACCCGGTATTGGTTCGAGTCATGGCTTGTTTTGCCTGATTGATTAACGAGCGAAGCTTCTCTGGATCCTCCTCATATCCTGAAAAATTACCCACAAAGTTGTCTTTGATATCATCATCAATTTCTGCCCACGATGTTGTTGAAAATTCGGTCTCTAATCTCGTAATGCTTCTGACCGCCGCTGCTCCATATTCTCTTGCCGTTTTCACATAAGCTTTCAAATCTGTCTTTTCCTTGTCGGTGAGTTTTGCTCCACCCAACCATGTCCCTTTTCGGGTGACCACCGTGATATCTTCCCCGTCACCTTTATCCGGTGTCAGGGTTGATTTTCCCTGACGTTGAATGAGGTTACCCAGGGAAGGGGTTGAGTGTTGAGGAGCCAATTGGAGCGAGGGATCGGGCGATCGCTGAAGAGTATCATCCCGCTTGAGTTGGACTTCTGCTTCCTTCTTCTCCAGATCGAGAATCTTTTTAAATTCGGCTTCTTCATCCGGTGCGAGAGTGCGCTGTACTTGTTCTGCACTCTCTGTGCATACTGTTTCGTCAGAGGGCGGGGGATCTGGAATCGGAGCATTAATTCGTTGCACCACATCCCGGGCAACGCGATCGGCTTCTTGCTCGTATTTGTCGTTAGGTGCGCCGACACTTAATTTAGTTTGAAGGTTCTGTTGCTCTCCCTGGGAGTTCCCGAAACTCTTGGCTGGTTTCCATTCGGGGAATTCGACTTCACTCTTGTTCTGGAGCGTATTGACTGGAGCCGGCTGTGGGAAGGAGGTTTGACGCTGCACTGCCCCCTGTTGGAGCGTGTGGGTCAGTTCGTGAGCTAATAATTCCTTGCCGCTGGAACTCCCGGGATTGTATTCTCCCCGCTTAAAAAAGATATTGTTTCCGGTGGTAAAAGCACGAGCGCTCAAGGAACGGTTGAGGGTATCGGCGGTATTGTCGGTATGGACTTTGACCCCACTGAAGTTCGCTCCAAATGCCCCCTCCATTTGACGACGAATCGGTTCGCCCAAGGGCATTCCTCCACTTTTAGCTTGGCTGATGCTGCTTTCTAAATCGGGGGACGCTTCTCCTGCTTCTGTGGCTTTCTGACGTTGCAGTGTCAGTCCTATTGCTCCCGGTGTGGCGATCGCAAATTTCGGTTGGTGGGTGGAGGCTGGAGAAATTTCGATGCGAGACAGGCGATCGCTATTTTCCCCCAATTCTACTTTGGTTTGAAGTTCTGATGTTGTTGCGGATTTCGGTATAGCAGGTTCGGCAAAAGGACGGGGTTGGAACATTCCAGTTGCACTGGTTGGTGTAGGCTTCGAGCGTCCTTTTGCTTGAAGGTGCTGTCCGCTTGCCATAATTTAGCCTC
This sequence comes from Oscillatoria sp. HE19RPO, assembly GCF_024220515.1. GTDB lineage: Bacteria > Cyanobacteriota > Cyanobacteriia > Cyanobacteriales > Laspinemataceae > Laspinema. Next base: position 3,567 of record NZ_JAMXOT010000118.1, on the reverse strand, counting down.
CGAAATCGCATCTAATAGTTTATTATCCCACAGAAGTGCGATCGCGTCCATTGGACCAAAGTCTAAGTTTGGCCCGAGGGGTTGGGAGCGATCGCCAAGATTAAGTAGTCATGCAAAATAAATTGCACCTATCAGCATTTATAGGGAAAGGGCAACCAAACCCCTACATTTTTTCTCGACAATGAATCGAGCCAAAGGGATTGGGCGATCGCAATTATTTTTGCCCAAGTTCTTAGCAGCAATCGGTATGGGTTGGAAGCGGAAGTCTTGGAGCCATGCCGAGTGGTGTATCGACCCGATGCGCCGAAACCTTGTGGGGCGAAGGTGTAGATCGAGACCTTGTCTGAAGTGGTGTTAGCGGGGTAGGCGATCGCAAGTAAAAGCGATCGCACTCGCTAGATGTTCTGCGCTTTCCAATATCGGCAGGTTTTTCGTTCTCTGCCGACAGCTTTACGTGCAAAGTTTCTCGAAGCTTACCGCTATAACCTCTTATTAAATATTCTGGAAATAGGTTTTCGATGTATTGCGATCGGGAGCCAACAGTTCGGTGCTTTGGCTGCGAACCTTGCTATTAAATTCCTGTGCCATTTTTAAAATTTTGGTCTTCAGTTCGTCTGGATTATTCACATTCAGAATTCCCTGCATTGCTGCAATCGCTGCTTCATTTTTTTCCGTTTCCGAAGCATTCTCTTTGGGTTTCTTGCCTTTGCGAATGGCTACCAACTTCTCATCTATTTTAGCAGCAATTTTATCAGCCGCTTCATGTTGCTGCTCTATGTTTAAACTCTCTAAATGAGGAAGCTTATACTGACGCAACTCTGCTACTGCCAAGAACAAGCGATAAAGATATTTAGACGAACGGTAGAAAATTTTACCCGAATTTTGTCCAGCGTAATGGCTCAAATCCTTCAAGAAATCTCCTAGTTGTTCGTTAAACGATTGCAAGTAATGTTCGGGATTCAGAGAATTCATAATCTCTGCTTTTTTAGTCGGATCCTTTGCTCCCTGTACCCCAGCCACAATATGTTTAACCGCACCTTCACTGTGATAGGCTTCGGCGGCAAAAAAGCAAGCTTCTCCTAAAAGCTGTTTGACTTGCGCCTTGAGTGCTTCAACCTTTTCAGGTGAGCCATCCCCTAATTCTCGGATGGTGGCTTGAATTTGACGCACTTTCCTCATTCGTTCCAGATAAAGTTCATTACTTTTCTTCAGAACTAAATCCGACTCATCGTGAGCGATCGCCTGTAACTTATCGGGATTTAATAACTGTTTGCGAAGCATTTCTCTTACCGCTGGATCCGGCTCATTTTTAAGAGCTTCCTCCTCCTCTTTGCCCAAACTGGCGTGGTTTTCGATATGCTCTAACTCTGATGCGCTCAATTCTTTCTCGACCTCACCCAGCAATTCATGGGCGAAAATCTGATAAACAGAATCGGCTTCTTCGTACTGATGGCGAATTAACGCTTGTTGTTCTGGGTCATCAATACTCTGAACCACACTATCAACGTAGCGGTCCCATTCCACTTGCTTCATATAGCGGCGTTGTTTGACTAAAGCCGCAACGTCTTGGGAGAGATGCCCCATTCCACCAAATCCCCCTCCGGGTTGAGCCAAATCGGTATCTGGGTTTTGTTCTGTCTTTGCCGAATCATCAATGTTTTCTTCAACTTTGAGGTAATCTTTGGCGTATAAATTCGTATCAAACAAGGTGCCCGGTTCGACGCCAAATTCATTGCGAACTTCAGCATTAAACCATTTAATCGCTTCCACATCGTTCCCCGAATCCGGTGTAGAGATTGTGATGTCGTAATCTGAGGTTAAATCTTGGCTGCCTACTGATTTAGCAATTAAGCCGGGATAGGTATGGCGAAGAACGCTGATTAAGCCGTCTACATACTGTTTGCGGAAATCGAAAAATTGCTGCATAGTTGAGGCATCGCCACTAAATTCGGCTTTGACTTTATCCCAACTTTTCAATTCTTTCAGAATTGTTTCAGCCGATCCATCATTTTGGTCAACTTGAGATTGAGAATCTTGCGGTATCGCATCCGATATCGGGTTAGCAGCTTGTGGGTTAGCAGCCGAGTCTAGATCGATCGCTTCGTCAACAGTATTGAATTGCTCTACGTCTTCTACAGGCAGGAGTTTAAGACCTCTGGCTTTACGAATCCGGTTGGCGTGTTTAATCTGCTCTGGGGTGAGTTTGCATTGAATGCTAGGAGAGCTTTTCTGTTGAACCACGTGAGTCAACTCGTGGGCTAATAATTCTTGCCCACCTGAACTTTCTGGATTATATTCCCCTTGTTTAAAAAAGATATTATTTCCAGTCGTAAAAGCACGAGCGCTTAAGGAACGGTTGAGGGTGTCAGCAGTATTATCGGTATGGACTTTAACGCCGCTAAAATCCGCCCCAAATGCCCCCTCCATCTGGCGACGAATCGGTTCCCCCAGAGGCGTACCACTGCCTTTGGCTTGGCTGATGCTGCTTTCCAAGTCTGAGGAAGCTTCTCCAGTTTCTGTGGCTTCCCGGCGTTGCACCGTCAGTCTCATTATTGAGGGAGTCGGAAACAGTTGACGTTGCACGGCTGCATCAGCGCCATTGGCATCCGGGGATGTAGGTGAACTAATATGCTTGACCACTTGGCGAGCAATGGAGTCGGCTTCTTGCTCGTATTTATCATCCGGTGCGCCGATCGCCAGTTTGGGTTGGAGGTTGGAGGGTTGAGAGATTTCCATGCGGGACAGGCGACTGCTATTTTCCCCCAATTCCACTTTCGTTTGAAGTTCTGATGTTGTTGTGGATTTCAATTTAGGGGTTTGGGCAAAGGGACGGGGTTGGAACATCCCCGTGGCAGGAGTCGGTGTAGCGTTGGATGGTCCTTTCTTCTGAATGTGCCGTCCGGTTGCCATAGTTGAGCCTGCCGATCGCATTGATAGAGTATTTTGTCTAGTATTTCATGAAAGGTGGACTCGGGTCTATTCGACTAAGGTCTAGATCGTAACCACTGATTATTAACCACTGATTACACTGATTTTCACAGATGGGGAGAGGGACACGGAGTGGGAGGGGTTAGAGGATGAGGCGTTTGATTTTTAGGCTGGGTTCGCCGAAGTTGAGCAGGAGTCCGAGGCGGAGGTGAGTGCCTTTTAGGTAGTTGATGACTTGGGCTTGGAAATTGTTGTTTAAAGTTTGAACGGCTTTGGCTTCGATGATGATTTGGTCATAGCAGAGGAAATCGGCTTTAAAGGTTCGGATTAAAGGGATTCCTTTATAATAGATGGGAATCGGAGCTTCTCGAATATAAGGAATATCTCGCTGTTGAAACTCGATTTCTAAGGCATCTTTATAAACAATCTCTAAGAAGCCGGGTCCCAACTCCCGATGCACTTCTTGCGCCGCCCCAATTATCTGATAAGTTTGTTCCTCAAATAAATAACTCATTAGGAATTCTTTCCTAAAATCAGTGGAAGGATTATACCACAGATTACACAGATTTTCACAGATTCTCGTGATTTCTCTTGTTCTCTGTGCAAATCTGTGCAATCTGTGGTTCAAATCCACCCTTT
>NZ_JAMXOT010000117.1 GCF_024220515.1 Oscillatoria sp. HE19RPO | reverse complement strand
AGTTGGACGCTGATACTCCTGTAAAGAAGCAACGGTCACTACATTCCCATCATAAACCTGCGCCACAAACTCTTCACTGGTGTATCCAGAAATCCTTAAAAAACTTCTGACCTCATCAGCGCTATACACTTTTTCATCCAGATGAACGAAGCGAAAAAATACTGACAAAATCAAAAGCAATACCAGAACGACTCGCAACCATCCTTTAGGAATTGCCAAACCTTGAATTAATCCGTTCAACCTGAAGAGTTTATTCATAATAAAGGATAACATTAAGCTAGTTGTTAGCGGTCAAAGTCGCGGGGAGAATCCTCAAAAAAATTACCCAGTAAACCCGCCTATTACTAATCGTTGAGCCGACTCTGTTAAGTGAGGGGTCCTATAATCCGGCGATCGCCTCAGAGAGGATGGCGGACATAGCCTCAAGACTGTAGTATTCTATACATCTTTTTCTCGCTCTCATTCCTCGCTCATTCGCTTCATTCAAATGCTCAAATATCCACTGGATTTGCTCGGCAATTTTTTCGGGAGAATGGGAATCGACCAAATAACCTGTATCCCCTAACATTTCAGGAATATCTCCGACTTTCGTAGACAAAATCGGTTTTGCCATTGCCATACCATCAGATAGTTTCAAAGGACACTGGGCTACAGCAATGGGGGTATCTCGTTGGGGAACGACGATCAAATGAGCGGCAGCTACCACTTCTGGCATGGCATCTAGAGGAAACCTCGGTAGTTTAATAATCCACCGTCCCCACTGTTCCATCAATTGATCCTCGTAATTATCGGGTTTTCTGCCCCCCACAATGACGAGCCTAAAATCGGGTTGGTTTAAGATATCAAGTGCTTGCAACACATCCTCAAGTCCTTTATGAGGTCTTGCTGTTCCGGGAAACATCAACACTCGATATTCAGAAAGACCATAACGCGCTCTACTGACCTCGGCATTATATTGAGCCGGATCGAACAATGAAGTATCTTTCCCATTGGGAAGATAGGTTCCGCCAAAGCGATTTTGCAGAAATTTTGTATCTACGGTAATGGCATTAGCAAACTTTACTAATTTCTCCATTTTTTGTAAATAAAATCGATGATTAGGTTTTCTTAATTCACCCTCTGTTTTTAAGATATCTCTTCCTAATTGCCTAAAACTGGGACGATACTTCCAAGCATCTCCTCCTTCCCAACTCATCTCCCAATCATCAATGTCTAAAAGGACTGGTTTTTGTTTAATAAGTTTATTGAGAAGGGCAATCCCGAAACTTGTAGGTCGAGGTTTGATAGCACAGACCAAATCTCCATCTATTTCATCTAACATTTTATGGGATGAATCCAACATTTGGGGATAATTCAAGCCCGGAATGGAATAAACAGGAATATCAGCAGGGGGTTCGGGATAAATTTGTTCTCCAAATTGACATCCCAAAATTTTGACTTGGTAATTTAATTTCTGAAAAACTCTGGCCACTAAAAAAACTCGCGTCGTTCCGCCTCCGGCTAAATCGGGGGCCAGAACAGAAACTTTTAGGATCTTTCTTTTGGGTTTGAGGGTCACCGTTTGCTGTGGTTAGAAAGGGTTAGTGTTTAGGGGAATTATCGATCGCATTTTCAGTAATTTTTAATTCCCCAATTTTGGGGCTTCTCGGTTTAACTGTGACGCTGTTGATGCCACTGCCAGGCATGGGAGATGATATCATATAAGTCGGGATACTCCGGATTCCACCCTAATATTGTTCGGGCTTTTTCACTGCTTCCGACTAAAACCGGAGGGTCTCCAGGACGGCGACTGCCAATTTTCTTAGGCACTTCTTTCCCTACAACTTTTTCGGCGGTTTCAATCACATCTTTGACCGAAAACCCACTGCCATTGCCTAAATTGAAAACTTCGGTTTCTCCTCCTTTCAACAAATATTCCAGTCCCAAAATATGGGCGGAGGCTAAATCATTGACATGGATATAGTCCCGAATACAGGTACCATCTGGGGTGGGATAATCGGTGCCGTAAATTGAAATAAATTCGCGGTGACCCAAGGCCGTTTGTAACACCAAGGGAATTAGATGAGTTTCCGGATCATGATCCTCCCCGATCGCCCCATCGGGGTCGGCCCCCGCTGCATTAAAATAGCGGAAAATCACGGACTTTAACCCATAAGCGGCATCAAAATCACTCAGGATCTTTTCCACCATGAGTTTGGTCATCCCATAAGGATTAATCGGATTCTGAGGATGGTCTTCCGTTAAGGGAATCTTCTCAGGAATCCCGTAGGTGGCACAGGTAGAAGAAAAGACAAAGTTTTTCACCGAGGCGGCTAACATCGCTTCTAATAAGGTTAACGTCCCGGTGACATTGTTTCGATAATATTTCGCCGGATCAGTCACGGACTCGCCCACATAAGCGTAGGCCGAAAAGTGCATCACCGCTGAAAAATCATGGGTGGCAAATACGTTATTTAAAAGGGCGCGATCGTTGGTATCTCCTTCTATCAATTCGACTTGTAAAACATCTTCTACGATGTCCCGGTGTCCATAGACTAAATTGTCTAAAATAGTAACTTGATACCCAGCTTTTTTTAGGCTTGATACGGCATGAGACCCAATATAGCCTGCCCCACCTGTAACTAAAATCGTTTTATTGTTTTCGCTCACCTTTTTCCATTCCTGTGTCTTTTTTCTTGATTAAAAAAATAGTTGTCTACCTCATCTCCCCCCGCTCATAGACTGATGCGGATGAGGGGCTCAACTCCCAACTGAATTATGTTATAATTTTAATCCGATCGCTCTGGATTAATTCAAAAATTCGATTGATTTGCCTGCGGTCTTCATCGGTGATATTTTTACCGGATAGCAAGACATTGGCAATTTGCAGATGTTCTTGAGTGGTGATTTCATTGATTTCTAGGATTCGCTCAATCATTTGATGAATCGTAAAAAGCGGTTTAATCGGAGTCGGTCTTCCCATTAGCTTTTGCGTGATTCGATTGGGGTAGCGGGTGGCTCAAAGCCTTAACGGTTCTATTTTATCGATTTCAATTCCCGATTTCCGTAAATTTGTTACCCTAAAATTATAAAGACTTGATAAAGTTTTAGCAAGTTTTGAGTGCCTCGTCAATTTTACAGCAGTTATCCATCATTTATATCAACTCCAGGAGGAAGGATTCAATGCAAGTTTATCGGATCAATGCCCTTTCGGACAATTATATCTTTTTACTGCACGACCCCGCGCAAAATGTGGCTGCGGTGGTGGATCCTGCTGAGGCGGGTCCGGTCCTGAGACAATTGAAGGCCCTGGGTGCTGAGTTAACGACGATCTTCAATACCCACCACCACGGAGATCATGTGGGGGGTAATCCGGCATTGATGCAGCATTTTGAGGGGGTGACGGTGTACGGAGGTAAGGAGGACCGGGGCAGAATTCCGGGACAGCAGGTGTTTTTGGAGGAAGGCGATCGCGTGGAATTTGCCCAACGCACTGGGACCGTGTTCTTTCTCCCCGGACATACCCGTGCCCACATTGCCTATTATTTTCCCCCGGCATCGGGAGAGGAACTGGGGGATTTGTTCTGTGGCGATACCCTGTTTGCCGGGGGTTGTGGACGCTTGTTTGAAGGGACCCCCACCCAAATGGTCTCGTCCCTGAGTAAACTTCGGGAATTGCCGGATCAGACGAGAGTTTGGTGCGCCCATGAATATACCCTGTCCAATCTTCAGTTTGCCTTAACGGTGGATGGAGAGAACCCTGATTTACAGGACCGTTTCGCCCAGGTGAAGGCGGCGCGATCGCGCAATGAGGCGACGATTCCTGCAATTTTGGGCGTGGAAAAGCGCACCAATCCCTTTTTGCGCTGGGAAGATCCGGTACTACAACGGGCAGTCAATGGCGGGGACCCGGTACAAACCTTTGCGCGCCTCCGGGGTCGCAAGGATCAGTTTTAGCCCATTTCCGGTCCCGGAGTTTCCCAACCTGCGAGGCGATCGCTGTTGAATAAAATACCTCCGTCTCTGGGAGGATACTATAGAAAAGACTTTGTTTGCCTGCTATTTTCCTTGTTTATTGAATATGACCAAAAATCCAGAATCTGGGACAACTTACGAAGGCGGATGTCATTGTGGGGCGGTGCGATTTCGCATCAGCGTCGATCGCCATGAAGCGATTGACTGTAACTGTTCCATCTGTCAGAAAAAGGGGTTTTTACATTTAATTGTTCCCCCCGATCGCTTTACCCTGTTACAGGGAGAAGAGATGTTACAAACTTATACCTTTAATACGGAGGCAGCGAAACACTTGTTTTGTAAACAATGTGGGATTCATTCATTTTATAGACCGCGATCGCACCCGGACAGCTTTGATGTGAATGTGCGATGTTTGGATGGAGATGTTGGGGCGAAATTTACCGTCACTCCCTTTGATGGACAAAACTGGGAAGACAACATCCAAACGATTCGATAAAGCTGGCGATCGCCAGCTTTATCGAGGGGCGTTAATCTCCCCCCGGCATCGCCTGTAACTGCCATTCCCCGTTAATTTTGCTAAATAAAGCGCGATAGTCTAGGGGGGGATACACATAACGATTGTAAACATAGCCCTCGCGATCGTCCCCGAGTCGAATCGCCGTCCAACTATCGATGGGGTCGAAGGTTTGTGGGAGTTGGCGATCGCGGTCCACTTGCACCACTTCATTGGACAAGGTGGCGATCGCTTCACTGTCTAAACTGGGTTGCGATCGGACATTGACATTCTCGCCCACCACCACCACGCGTTCCATCATCCAGGAAACTCCATCTGCGGAATTCGGTGGCGGAACCTGTCGGGAAAAGGCGTCAGCCACATTTGGACAAACCCACATTTCCGAAACTGCATCACTATTATCAGGCGGAGGATTTTCTACGGGAGAACAGCCAATGGCGACTGCTTTTTCCAGCATCAACCACAATCGGGCTTGAGGGTCATCTAAATTCAAATTCTCCCGAGTTTGCGGAACTGAAAAGCCAATGCCTAGACCTGTTTCGGGGATGATTGAGTTGACAAATTCGGCATTCCGGTTTCGTACCGCTTCCCGTAATTGGGCGCGAAACTGATAGAAATCGCTACCGGGTACGGCTTCATCTTCTAAAATGAGCCGTCCTTCCGAATCTGGGGTGACAACGGGTCCCGAAGCCGCAACATTGATCATCCGGGGTTCACTGGCTCTAAAATAAGCGCGGAGTAGGGCTGCCAACAGAATACCCAAAGCTAATCCGACCCCGCTCGCCACTAAGATTGACCAGCGGAGTGTTTTGATGGGGTAACGCCTTCTATTTCTAGCCTTTTTAGCCATGCGGTCTGTATTCGCTCACGAGCAACCCAGTGACCCCCTGTCGTGTCATGCTCCGAATTAGGAGCCTTGTCACCGGGTAGAGTTAAGCCAGTCTGGGGGATTTCCCCGCTATTTTAGCGGAAAATCGCACGCGCCTATCGCAAGCCGGTGCAATCTTGGCGGTGGCTAGGGTCCAGGAGGGGTTTAAGATGGCGCAAGGGTAGGGATTTCCTGGGGTCAAAATCGGCGATCGCCCTTCATCTGTGTAGCTTTGTGATGCCCTGATTCCATTGAGGTGAGGCAACCCTGGGGATAGGGATGAGAAAATCACCAAAGCGCGATCGGCACTCAACCCGGGTTAAGGCACAGATGTCAAGATTTGATTCATAAGTCCCTAAAAAAATAATTTTTCCCTCTCCCGATCCGGTCCGATCATGCCCAGCGATCGGCTTGTAATCGGACTCCACCTTGTGCATCACCCAGAACTGAGCCTACGATGCAAACTGCCTCAAAAACTGAGAAAAGTATTAAAAGAGATTAAATATTCGGCACAGTGCTGACAAAATGGGCTATAGAAAACTAAAGAACACCAACGTTATTATTGTCAGCATTGTCCGAGTTAAGTTTTCTAGTCCATCTTCAAAAAATTGTCCGTAGCTTATGCAACCAATTCGCACCTTTAACGTTTCTCCCTCTCTGCCTCCCAGACTCGAACCCTTACGCACCTTGGCCTACAATCTTCACTGGGACTGGAATGTAGAGACCAAAGACCTATTCCGGCGTTTAGACCGGGACCTGTGGGAATCCAGCCGTCACAATCCCGTCTTGATGCTGGGCACCATTTCCCAGGAACGCCTGGAAGAAGTCGCGGAAGATGAAGGCTTTATCGCCCAGATTGACCGTGCAGCACGGCAACTGGACGACTACCTCAAAGAGCGCACCTGGTATCGCAAACACCGGGAAAAAGAGAAACATCAAGAATGTTTTGTGTATTTCTCGGCAGAATTTGGCCTCACGGAATGTCTGCCGATTTACTCAGGGGGCTTAGGGTTACTCGCCGGGGATCACCTGAAATCTGCCAGCGATCGCGGTTTACCCCTCGTTGGCGTCGGACTCCTCTACCAAGAAGGATATTTTAGCCAATATCTGAACGCTGATGGGTGGCAGCAAGAGCGTTATCCCATTAACGACTTCTACAATATGCCCCTGCACCTGGAACGAGATGCCGAGGGGAATGAATTACGCATTGAGGTAGACTATCCCGGGCGGAAAGTATATGCGCGGGTTTGGCGCGTCCAAGTGGGAACGGTCCCCTTGTATATGCTTGATACTAACATCGAACCGAACAATCCCTACGATCACGATATCACCGACAAACTCTATGGCGGAGATATCGATATGCGGATTCACCAGGAGATGATGTTGGGAATTGGCGGGGTGCGAATGCTCAAGGCCCTCGGCTACGAACCCACCGCCTATCACATGAATGAAGGGCATTCGGCCTTTTTAGCCCTAGAACGGATTTCCATCTTAATCCAAGAACAGGGTCTCACGTTCAAGGAAGCCAAAGAAGTTGTGGCGGCGAGTAATGTCTTCACGACTCATACCCCAGTTGCTGCCGGGTTTGACCTATTCCCCCATGATAAGGTCATGCACTATTTGGGTCATTATGCCGATAAATTTGGCTTGGGAAGAGAACAATTTCTAGCCTTGGGACGGGACAATACCGGGGATTTGGAGTCGCCTTTTAGTATGGCGACCCTGGCGATCGAGATGGCTAGTTTTATTAATGGGGTCGCCAAATTACATGGCGAAGTTTCCAAAGTGCTATTTAATAACCTTTGGCCGGAACTCCCCCCCTCGGAAGTGCCGATTACCTCGATTACCAATGGTGTACACGCCCGCAGTTGCGTGGCAAAATATACCCAAGAACTCTACGATCGCTATCTCGGACCCAAATGGTCCACCACCCCCGCCCACTATCCCTTGTGGGAACGGGTCGATGCCATCCCCGATGATGAACTCTGGCGCAACCAGGACCTCTGCCGTGCGGAACTCGTCGTGTTCGTCCGGGAACGTCTCCAAAAATACTTACGCGCACGCGGTGCTTCCTTCACGGAAATTGATGCAGCGCGCGAAGTGCTTGATCCTGGCGTTCTCACTATTGGCTTTGCAAGGCGCTTTGCTACCTACAAACGAGCTACACTGTTCCTCCGGGACCTCGATCGCATCAAGCGGATCTTACTCGGGTTGAATACCGACCTGATTCCCGGTGGGAAAAACGCCCTCAAAAAGCCAATGGTTCAGTTTGTTATTGCCGGAAAAGCTCACCCCCACGACATCCCCGGCAAAGAAATGATCCGTCATATTACCCATTTCATTCGCGAACAAGGATGCGAAAAAAATGTGGTCTTTATCCCCGATTACGATATTAACGTAGCGCGGATGATGGTGTCGGGTTGTGATGTGTGGTTAAATACCCCCCGTCGTCCTCGGGAAGCATCGGGAACCAGTGGGATGAAAGCGTCCATGAATGGATTACTCAATCTCAGTATCCTGGATGGATGGTGGGATGAAGCAGACTACGTTCGCACCGGATGGCCGATCGGACATGGGGAATTCTATGATGACCCTAACTATCAAGATGAAGTGGAAGCGAATGCCTTGTATGACTTAATGGAAAAAGAAGTCATTCCCTTGTTCTACAATCGCGATGAAGAGGGCGTTCCCCGCAAGTGGGTCTCGAAAATGAAAGATGCCATTCGCTTGAATTGTCCGCTGTTTAATACAGCGCGGATGGTCAGTGAATATGCAACTCGGGCCTATTTCCCGGCGAGCGATCGCTACTATGCCATGAGCGCGAATGGCTGTCAACCGGCGAAAGAATTGGCCGCTTGGAAAACTCACCTGTTTGAACGCTGGTATGACATCAAGATTCTGGACATTGATATTTCTGAATCTGATGATGTCAAAGTCAACCAAAGCATTAACGTCAAAGCGCTGGTAGACTTAGCAGGATTGACCGAATCTGATGTAGAAGTTCAACTCTACAAAGGGCCAATGGATGCTGATGGAAATATTATCAATGGCGTCTCTGTGGTTATGGATTATCAAGGTACTGATGCTAATCAGCAAAGTATCTATACGGCAAATATTGCCTACAGTTCCTCGGGTTTACAAGGATTGTCTTTGCGGGTGTTACCGAAACATCCCTATTTGAGCAGTCCTTTCCAACCGGGTCTGCAAGTGCTTTGGGCTAATGCTTAGAGGTTGAATTGAGTGATGTGAATCAGTGTTTTTGGAGATTTGAACCACTGATTTCACTGATTTTCACGGATTGAATGACTGATTTGTAGGGGTGATTTATGGATTGCCCCTACATCAGTGATTTGATTAATAGAAGGGCTATTTGGAATGATGATATAGCCGTTGGCATAAGCTTCGGTTAGGGGATTGGTACTGACTCCTAATACTAGGTTGCGATCGCATCCCCAATACCACCAATGAGCGCCAATGTAAGCGCAAATGATGGCATCGAGTTGGTCTTCAATGGCTTTGAATAATTTAGAGCTTTTCTCGGTTAATTTAGTAATAAAAATATCGGTGGGGTCGCTCAAAATCCAAGCGCTTGAATTTAAACTTAAGCTGGGTTCTAAATTGGGTAAAACTTCGACAATATATTGCCGGAGTTTGATTAATTCTAAGCGGCGATCGGCTAATTTTCCTTTTTTGTATTTGAGAATCCGAGATAATCCAAATAAGTTAATCATCGCCGGATGAGGAAACACCTCAATTTGATAGCGATCGCACTGTTGGGGAATCATCATCGGTGCGTGCATAAATCCCCGCGCCTCTAAACTCTTGCCAAACCCTACAGTATGACTGGCAAACCGACTTTTGAGATTTGCCGGATAACATCCGGCATGATAGCGCCCAAAATAGCGATGAGTCTGCTTATCCGGCAATCTCATTCCCGTGGCATTCGGAATCAGCGTCGGCGCATCCACGGCAATCAGTCCCGGTTCCGGTTCAGGAACTCTTTGATCCACCCAATCCAAAATATCCACCGTTGACAATTTGCAGTCTAAATCCGTAAGTTGTAATTGAGAATTATCCCAAACTAAACAACACAAACCACTCGCACCAGAACTCCATCCGAGGTCAATTCCAATAAATTTCATTTGTTTTTAATTAGTTTTTTTGCAGCAATCGTAAATCATACCAAAAAGTAAAAAAGTTAAATCAGGTTAATTGCATTATAAGGTTTAACACCGGATAAACTGACCGACTCAGGACTTATGCAAGATTTAATCTAAACCCCTAAATGATGTAGAGGCGATTCGCGAATCGCCTCTACATCATTTAGGATAGATTTTAAAAGTCTGCCTAAGTCCGGGGACTGAACCCCTCACCAAACGGATGCTTCTGTCGTTATCAAAATTCTCGCCTCCAGAAGTGGCAGGAGAAAGAAGCAGACTGGGCCAGTTTTATGATAAACTCTGAATCAGACATTGGAGGGAAAAATCATGTCTCAAGTCGATATTGCTGAAGCGAAAGCCAAACTGCACGAGTTATTGGAAATCGCCCTCAATGGCGAAGAAGTTGTAATCACCAAAGACAGCCACCCGGTTGTGAAACTGGTCCCCGTGCCAGATCAAGCGCCACAAAAACGCCCCCGTGCCCAATTTGGCAGCGCCAAAGATGTAATCTGGGTTGCTGATGACTTTGATGAACCGCTCACCGAAGAGTTTAAGGAATATATCGGATGAGATTGCTTCTTGATACCCATACCTTTATTTGGTTTGTAATGGGTGATCCTAGAATACGTCCTGACTTGCAGGATAGAATTGCCGATGAGAATAACCAGAAGTTGCTCAGTAAAGCAAGTGTTTGGGAAGTGGCGATTAAGCAAAGCATCGGCAAGCTCAATTTTGCTCGACCTTTTAGAGATGTTATAGAGCAGCAACTCGTAACCAATGGTATTGATTTGCTCGATATCAGTCTAGCCCATATTGAGATTGTTTCCAGTCTCCCCCTACATCATCGAGATCCGTTCGATCGCCTCATAATTGCTCAAGGAATTGTTGAGCAAATCCCCATTATCAGTGCGGATGCTATTTTTGACGCTTATCCCATTCAGCGAATCTGGTCATGATTCAGCCGGTATTGCTGCTGAACTTAATCCCCCGGTAATTACGGGTGCTGCACAGCCTTACCGTGCTAATTTTAATAAACTAGCCAGTTGTTCTGGTTGATGAGACCCGATTAAGATTTTCTCCCCATTTTTGAGTTCTAATAAAACGCCGCGATCGCCACTGACATTAAAGGATTTTCCCTTGGGACCATACCGCACCCCCCATCCCCCATAATCCCGCAATGGGTGATAGGTTGTCACTTCCGATTTCACCACAGAGTCAAAGGGAATTTGAATTCGCTTAAATAACAACGGGTAAAAACTTATATATAATCCATCGGTTCTGACTTCTGTGACTAATTTTGCACTATAAAACAAAATAGGAAAAAATACCCCAAATACAATCCCAAACCCAATTAAAATAATATTTAAAATGGTATTTTCTTCCCAAGAGTCTTCTAAAAAAAATGGCATCATTGCCGCACCTAGGGCTGCCAAAGAGCTGCATACGAGGACGAACCAAATCCAACCCTGACGGAATTGCTGCACCTCGCGAAACAGGAGCGTTGCATAAATTTCCTCGTCAATGCTCATTTCATCTGGCATGGATGCCGTTGTTCGTTTGTCCACAGTTACCTCCTATACTGATTCTGAAAGAGGATTCGCGAATCTGATTCGCTTTGTGATGGCAAGGGTTTCCCTGCTCTCTTAAGCTCGGGACTTTTTTGATTACCCCCATGACCCATTCCCTCATCCATAATATGCCCAAAAGAGTAGTCTATTTCGCCCGAAAAAACAACCAAAATAGTAGGGACTAAGTAGGGCATAAATGTTGAGTTTTGTATAGGCGATCGCCACTTCATGAGGACCCCAGAAGCAGATTGCCCCAAATGGTCCCGAACCGGGTGGTCCCTTGGAAAGATTCCCGAGGGGGCGATCGCATGACCCGAGACCCAAGATTTGCTAGGATATTTGAGCTTTATGTCAAAAAAAGTCAACAATAAGACAGAGGAACACGGATTCACTCCGGTTTTCCTCGTTCTGTCAGTAGCACTATAAGAGCAATCTATGGGTAAGCAGCGCATTTTATCTGGAGTCCAACCCACCGGCAACCTCCATCTGGGTAACTATCTCGGTGCGATCCGCAACTGGGTCGAAATTCAAAGTCAGTATGAAAATTATTTCTGTGTAGTGGATCTCCATGCCATTACCGCCCCCCATACTCCCGCCACTTTAGCCCAAGATACCTACACGATCGCCGCCCTCTATCTCGCCTGTGGCATCGATTTACAGCATTCCACCATTTTCATCCAGTCCCACGTTTCGGCCCACGCCGAACTCACCTGGCTGCTCAACTGCATCACCCCCCTCAACTGGCTGGAAGATATGATCCAGTTTAAGGAAAAAGCCATCCGTCAGGGAGAAAATGTCAACGTGGGGTTACTGGATTACCCCGTCCTGATGGCAGCGGATATTTTGCTCTACGATGCGGATAAAGTCCCCGTCGGCGAGGACCAAAAACAGCATTTAGAACTCACCCGAGACATTGCGGCAAGGGTGAATCACCAATTTGGCAAGGAAAAAGCGCCGGTATTGAAATTGCCGGAACCCTTGATTCGCAAGGAAGGGGCCCGGGTGATGAGTTTAACCGATGGGACAAAAAAAATGTCCAAGTCTGATCCATCGGAACTGAGTCGGATTAATTTGCTCGATCCACCGGATGCGATCGTCAAAAAAATCAAAAAATGCAAAACGGACCCAATGCGGGGACTGGTGTTTGATGATCCAGAACGTCCGGAATGCCATAACTTACTGACGCTTTATCAGCTACTCAGCGGCAAAACTAAGGAAGAGGTGGCGGCAGAATGTCAGGATATGGGTTGGGGTCAATTTAAACCGTTACTCACGGAAACGACGATTGAGGCGCTCAAACCGATTCAGGACCAATATAAGGAAATTATGGGCGATCGCACTCATCTGGAATCGGTGTTAAGACAGGGGAGAGAAAAAGCCGCAGCAATTGCTAATACCACCCTCAACCGGGTCAAAACTGCCTTTGGATATTCTCTACCGTTGTAAGGATTCGGGATGAAGTCGGGACCCTTAAATCGAACAAAAGAGAACGACTGAAGTCGTTACTACGAACAGAAGATAACGACTGAAGTCGTTACTACGAACAGAAGATAACGACTGAAGTCGTTACTACAAACTCCCCCATTTCTCTCTTCCTATGAAACAACCGCAGAACTCTTTATCTCGCTTCCGTCAAGCTGTTAGAGACGGTGAATTTTTGATGACCGCTGAGGTTATGCCGCCGAAAGGGGGTAATGCAACCCACATGATTACAATGGCAAATGGTTTAAAAAATAGAGTTCATGCGGTGAATGTTACCGATGGATCTCGGGCTGTTTTGCGGATGTCATCGTTAGCGGCATCAACGATTTTGTTGCAGCAGGGAATTGAGCCGATTTATCAAATTGCTTGTCGCGATCGCAACTCGATTGGGTTGCAGGCGGACCTCCTGGGTGCGAATGCTTTGGGAATTCAGAATGTTTTGGCCCTGACGGGGGACCCGGTAAAAGCCGGAGATCATCCCAAGGCGAAGTCGGTTTTTGATATGGAATCGGTGCGTTTGCTTAAGGCGATCGCCAAATTGAATCAAGGCTTTGATATCAATGATAAACCCCTAACTGATAGCACCACCGACTTGTTTGCTGGTGCTGCGGTGGACCCGGAATCAACCAGTTGGTCAGGGTTACAGCGTCGCTTTGCCAAGAAATTAGAAGCCGGTGCCGAGTTTTTCCAAAGTCAGCTTGTCTGCGATTTTGACAAGCTGGACAAGTTTATGAATGAAATTGCCAAAGGGTGCGATAAACCGATTTTAGTCGGGATTTTTCTGCTGAAATCGGCTAAAAATGCGGAATTTATTAATCGCTGTGTGCCTGGAGTGCATATTCCCCAACATATTATCGATCGCTTGGCAAAGGCAAAGGACCCTTTACGCGAAGGGGTGGCGATCGCCGCTGAACAGGTGCAAATGGCAAGGTCCCTCTGTCAAGGGGTGCATCTGATGGCGGTGAAACGGGAAGATTTAATTCCGGAAATCCTGGATTTAGCTGGCATTCCACCCCTCTCCTCTGAACCCCTGTCAATGGATTCCCAAACTCTGGGCGATCGCCCTGGGGTTATCCGGATCTCCACTCCCACACCCTGAACACCTCAACTATAGATGCACCCTGATACAGACGCCTCTGGGCAGACCCTGCCCGAGGCTTTTTATTTTTGAGGATTCATCGCGATCGCATTCCCCACCGCTTCAATTGGGGGGTTAAACCCCCTGGGGGTGCAGTCCATCTTCCGAGTTGGGAAAAGATATGTATTAATAAGTTAACCTCAAGAACTTCACCACAAAGAAGCTCTTAAAAAAGGTTGCATCTACGTTATCAAGTCAAATAGGCGTCTTGCCATCAGGGTTTAGCAATCATTCCGAAGCTGGCTAATCAGGGAACTCCAAAAAATAAAATCCCCAAAAAACCCGCAGGCTGTTCTATGAGCGTTCCGCTAGGAAAGCCTGGAGGCTCACAGGACAAAGCCCGCCTGCGCGGCGTCATACAGTCTTGTTAGGTGCTTAACCATCGGGAT
>NZ_JAMXOT010000116.1 GCF_024220515.1 Oscillatoria sp. HE19RPO | reverse complement strand
TAGCGGTTTTAAAAACGCTATTGAAAGCCGTAAAAAAAATTTATAACCGTTGCTGATTTTCAAGATACGCAACTCATGTGAATATCTGATGAAGATTTTCCGAAGTTTGAAAAAAAATTTTTGAGGGGGTCTCGCCTCAATCCGGCAGTCGCCGCCTGTCCCGGCAATCCCTTTAAAATCAAGGGTTTCACCCAAAAGACGGGGCCGATTTTCAGCTTTAAGGGTGTTCCAACAAATAAATCATCCAAGTCCCGATGGTTAAGCACCTAACAAGACTGTATGACGCCGCGCAGGCGGGCTTTGTCCGTGTAGCTCCAGGCTTCAGCCTGCGGGTTTTTTGGAGATTTTATATTTTGGAGTTCCCTAATCTCCCCGATCTGGATGATCCCCCAAAATAATAGGCCCAGACCGGGCGGGATCTGGGCTAATCTTATAGACCAGCTGACGAGTATTGAATGGGAGCGGGCAGGGCAACGAACAGGTGTCAGCCAGTGGAGTTTAAAAGAGCTTTGAAATGAGTTAAAAAGAAGTTAAAACCTTTATTGCTTACTAAGATAATTAACGAATGTGAATATCTTATGAAGATTTGAAAAATTTTCTAAAATTTTTTTGAGGGGTCTGAGTCCCTGAGTCCAGGGCCTCTCATTTTCGCCGAATGCGACACCCAGGGGCTAAAATTAGCTCGAAAAATATAACCAGACCCTCGTGGGTCTGGTTATGGGTTGTTTTTATAAACTGGCTGAGTCCTTGTACAAGAAACGGTTGTAAAAGGCATCAATACAGCCAGCGGTTTTTAAAGGGGCTTTGAAAGAAGTGTACGAACAGGTTTGGAACCTTAGCTGATTATCAAGATAATCGAGAGGTGTGAAAATCTTGTGAAGATTTGCAAAATTTTCCAAATTTTTTACGTGGATTTAGGGGTCCCCATCTTCGGGGCTGCATCCCAACCGGAGCACCCTCCTGGGTGAGATCCGAAGTCCGGGAATGATCCGATGCCATCCCCCCGCCTGTGTGGGTTCTCTGGACCGTTATCCGGCCTAGATTGTAACAGTATAAACGCATGATTTGAGCTAAAATGATGGCCGGGATCTCAGCGGAAGTTGGAGAAGGGCGATCGCCCAATGGTCCCGG
Organism: Oscillatoria sp. HE19RPO; assembly: GCF_024220515.1. GTDB lineage: Bacteria > Cyanobacteriota > Cyanobacteriia > Cyanobacteriales > Laspinemataceae > Laspinema. The sequence continues at coordinate 9,195 of NZ_JAMXOT010000116.1, read as the reverse complement.
AAACCTCAAGCGCTCAAAAAACCGTCCGAGGCAAACAAGCAAGGAACGATAACGAACTGGCTAAACTGTTCTGTGAGGATTGCCTTGTTCCCCTTAATGACTCCCCCCATAAGAAATTAGCGATATGAGAAGACTCCCGTTTGTGACTTTGAGACTGTTATCCCTGGCGATCGCACTCCCAGCAGCAACTCAAACCCTGTGGATTCCTCCGGCGATCGGCCAAGGAGTCGTCAACGCCCGGGCATCCGATTCCCAACCCTTCCCCTCCTTTAATAGTCAGCGACTCGATGAACAACTAATCCGCTATCAGCAGCAGTTGAACCAATCCGGACCTCCAGATATCTTAATCGTCGGCAGTTCCAGAGCATTACAAGGGGTAGACCCCCTCGCCTTAGAACTTGCCTTAGCCCATTATGGACATCCGGGACTGAGAATTTATAACTTTAGCATCAATGGGGCCACCGCCCAAGTGATTGACCTGGTGTTGCGGAGAATTTTGACCCCGGATCAACTTCCTAAACTGATTATTTGGGCCGATGGCGTGAGAGCATTTAATAGTGGTCGTCCCGATCGCACCTATCAAGCGATCCTCGAATCCGAAGGGTATCGCCGCCTCTCCAGTGGGGTGCGCCCCCTGCAAACCCAAGGTTCATCCCCCCCCACGAGAACGACACCGAGGAGACGTCGGCAAAGTTTGGTCCCGGGGGCCTTACCCAAAACCGAACCGCCCCCCCCACTCACCACCAATGATGACCCGCGAGAAGCCCTTGCCACCACCTATCAAGCGATGAATGTCTGGTTTAGTCAGGTCAGAGAAGAAATAGCCGCCACCTACAATGAGGAGGCACAACAGGCAATGTGGATGCGACGGGGGGACCCGGCAGACAGTCGCAACAACCAAAGACCCAGCGCACCCACCCCGGGAACTGGGAGACCCCCCCTGCCCACAATGGAAGCCCTGACTGCCCAGCAGACCCCCAACCAAATGCAACCGACGGGGTTTGTTCCGGTGAGCGATCGCTATAATCCCGAGACCTACTATCGGCGACATCCGCGAGTAGCAGGACAATATGATGGAGATTATGCGGCATTTAGCTTGCAGGGAGCACAGACGAGAGCTTTAGAGGCGATCGCGCAATTTACCAACAGCCAACAAATCCCCTTAGTTGTCGTTAATCTCCCTTTAAATAGCGATTACCTCGACCCGGTGAGAAGTTCATCCGAACAACAATTCCGGAGTCAAATGCAACGGATGGCCACTCAACAAGGCTTTATTTTCCGGGACCTCGGACAACTCTGGCCCACCCAAGATAATTACTTTGCCGACCCCAGCCACCTCAACCGCTACGGAGCCTTTTCCGTCGCCGTAGAACTAGCAGCAGACCCGACCATTCCTTGGGGGAGAGCGAGATAAACTGAGGGGCAATTTTAGGATAATTAGCAACAACTAAAACAGGCACTTTAGGCCATCACTTCACCGATTAGAAACCGGGTTTCTTCACCCAAACTTGGACAAGTTTCCAAAATTTTGGGCAGAAACCCGGTTTCTTGTCCTGAGCAATCTAATCCCTTTCAGCGTTCCCCTCAGTGGCTTGGATTTGCTGCATAACTGATGCTTGAAGTTTCCGCTCAAAATCCGGATCATCGACAGTTGTGATTACCTGACGGGGGCGATCGGCGAGTCTATCCAAATAAGCTCTCAGCGCCAACTTGTCCTCCCGATGCTTGAGAAAATATTGTTTTAATTCTCCATCAGACATCGCCCCATAGTTAACTGGATTCATTAAAATACCTCCCCTTGTGGAGTAATCTGGAATTCTACGTTGTGTAACGACCTCCCCATCCTTTAGAATAGAAGGCGATCGCGCTGGACAATTTGCGCTCGATCTGGTCCATCCACAGCGTTTAGTATTTGAACCAGCCCATGAAACCGTGCCTCGATTAGAGGATGGTGGCATCGATTGGAGTGAAGTCACTCAGGTTTGTATTGTTTGGATAGGGGATTACCATGACTGAAGATCTACATACTTTTTGCCCCGACTGGATTTCGCCACCGGGTGACACGATCGCAGATATCATTGAGGAACGGGAGTGGACCCAGACGGATTTAGCAAAACGTCTCGGATACACGACCAAGCATATTAGCTTATTAATTAATGGTAAAGCGCCGATTACCGAGCAAACAGCACTGAAATTAGAAACTGTCCTCGGCAGTAGTGCCAGCTTTTGGTTGACTCGGGAAGCGCAGTATCGTGCCAAATTAGCCCAACAAGACGGCGCAGAAGAGTTTAGAAACTAGGTAGGTCTCCTGGGGCGATCGCCCGCTATTTTGCCAGAGAAATAGTGATGCGATCTCCAACCCAGGCAACGGGTCAATGATTCCGCTCTTATCTTAACCATGAACGCAGTTAACCACAATATCGAACTGCCATTCGCCCAAATTCAAGGGTTTTGCCAACGCTGGCACATCACAGAATTTGCCCTATTTGGCTCAGTCTTGCGTGATGATTTTCGCCCCGAGAATGATATTGATGTGCTGGTCACGTTTGACCCTCAATTTCGGCGGGGTTTAGCCGAAACAATCCAAATGCGTCAGGAGTTAGAAACCCTTTTTGGTCGGGAAGTTGACTTGATTATCAAACCGGCGATCGTCAACAGCGAAAACTGGCTACGCCGTCAACAGATACTGGAATCTGCACAAGTTATCTATGCCACAAGCGCTAAAATCCCTGATTGAGATTGAAAATCTTGAAGGAAAAATACTCGGTTGGTTATAATAAAAATACCCCCTTACTCCCGTTAACCCATGCAAGCGATCGAATTTAAAACCATTCTCCAAAACGGAACCATTAGCCTTCCGTCGGAATACTCCCAGCAGTGGGAAGGTAAAATCATCCGCGTCATTGTTTTAGAAGACATGGAAAGCACTTCCCCATCACTTGAACCCAACCCCCTCAAAGGAAGCATTTTGTTTGAAGATGACCTGATTTCTCCAATTGATGAGCCTTGGGAAGCAGATCAATGATTATTCTCGACACCCACGCCTGGATCTGGTGGGTCAATGAATCTCCAAAACTGGCCCCGCGCGTTAGGGAAATCATTAACACAGCAGACCAAATCGGAATTTCAGCGATTAGTTGCTGGGAATTAGCGATGCTCGTTTCCAAAGGTAGACTGGATCTATCAATGGATGTACAAATCTGGATTGATTTAGCACTGCAACGCCCTAAAGTAATCCTTTTACCCCTCACACCTGAAATTTCTGTGCTGGCGACTCGGTTACCGGGCAACTTTCACGGCGATCCAGCCGATCGCTTAATTGTTGCCAGTTGTATGGTCCACAAAACTGCCCTGGTTTCCAAAGATGAGAAAATTCAGCAGTGGAGTTACTTACAGGTTATTTGGTCATAAACCCAGCCCAAAATCTTACTACAATGAATAAGCGCCCCAGGTGGACTGTAAAGAGGCCCTCCATCTTTCTCCATGAAGTCATCGGGGTTGCCTTCTTACAAACATTTAGGGCTTATTAAGCACTGGGGCCAAAATAATTGCCTCCCTTCCGATAGTTTTGGCAATAGTTTCAGCGAATAAAAATGGGCAATTTATTTTTCATGACTGCTTATGTTTCGAGCAGCGCCTGACAGATTCCCATAGCAAAAACTCCACCCCAGAGCAGAGCCAACGGCCCCCAGTTACCGAGAACCAACCCTACATACCAAGGTAACAGAGAAAATGTAGCGGGAAAAAAAAGAACACCAAGCAATGCCATTGCGGTTCCCCATTGGTCACCGATAATCCTGAGTGTCCAAATGACCCCCACTATTACAGATACGGCAGAGATGAGAATTCCGAGTATTCCGACTATTGCGAGAACTTTTTTCATATTTTTACTACTTCCCTTATGTCTGTAACTTACTTAGGTAAGTCAACTCAATTGTAGTCACTCAGCCCGAGCTGATTAAAAAAAAGCCCTCTTTAAACAAAGAGGGAATTTTTTAATCCTGTCATTTATTTTTACTCATTTTCAAACTTTCGCTCTTGTAAAAACATCCTATTTTGCTGGTTATTTTCTCTGCTGTTAATTTTTTAAATATATTTATGTCTAAAAAAGTACAAAAATGTGGTAATATGTTTGCTGCAATACAAAAAAAATGCCTATCGGTAAGTTCATGAATCTTAAGGAAATGTTAAATTTCGCCGATCGCCTCGTCTTTGAGAAAACGGGTCGGCATCTTGACGATTTACAGGAAGCGGTCTTGCAAGGAACGCTACAGAGGGAAACGTACAAGCAGATTGCTAAAGAGTTTGACTATTCTGAAAGTAGTGTTAGGAATGCGGGTTCGGAATTATGGCAAATTCTTTCAGAAGAGTTGGGGGAAGATGTCAGTAAAACCAATTTTCGCTCGGCAATGGAGAGGTTGCAATTATCTTTATTTTCATCAAATGTTGCACAAGACTCTGTGCAAATTAGAAACATTAATTTTTGTGCTGAAACGAAACACCCGCTAGATATCCCCCCTTCACCGCCACAGAATCAGGCAAAGGCAAACAACCCACCAACCCAAGCATCTCATCATGATTTAAGCGAGATGCCGGAGTTGGGTGCTTTTTACTCGCGTAGTGGGGAGTTGGAAACGCTTAAAATCTGGATTGTCCAACAGCGTTGTCGTCTCGTTGCGTTGACTGGAATGGGTGGTATTGGCAAAACGAGTTTAGCCGTGCAACTGGTGCAGCAGATTAAAGATGAATTTGAGTCGGTAGTTTGGTGTAGTGTAACCCCATCCCTAACTTTCTCTGAATTTCAAGAACGTCTGATCCAGTTTTTCTGCACATTAGAATCCTCTGAGTCATTGGATGCTCAGTCCAAACCATTGGGTTTGATTAAATATTTACAAAAGCATCGCTGTTTGGTGGTTTTAGATGATGTTCACCATCTTTTCAGCAACGGTGAACTGGCGGGTAAGTATCAAGAGGGTGATGAGGATTATCGCTCTTTCTTACAACAGGTTGAAAAGTTATCCCATCAGAGTTGCTTTCTGTTAATTGGGTGGGAGGCTCCTCGCGAAGTGGCTCCAGATTCTCGCAACAATGGGGCGATTCAGACTTTGCCGTTAGGGGGGTTAGATGGAGCAGGGGCCTGGGAGATTCTTAGAGATTATGGGGTCCCTGAAGCTGAGAACGATTCTGCACTGATTCAGCGTTACCAAGGCAATCCTTTCTGGTTGAAAAGTGTGGCGACTCTGATTCATGACTTGGGAGAATCGGTGAGTGCGGTATTACTTGATGATACTATTTTATTACCCGAATCATTGAAAGAAAGTTTACAGCAGCAGTGGAATCGGTTGTCTAAACTGGAACAAGAGGTGATGTTCCAGTTGGCGGATACGGGAATGCCGGTTACTTTGGCTAAATTAATACAAACTCATACCATAGACCCTTCAGATGTGCTGAATGTAATGCACTCTTTATCGCGACGTTGCTGGGTGGAAAAACGAGACGATCGCTACAGTCTGTCTGTTGTCATGACTCAGTATATCAAGAGTTTCATCCCTTTGTAACCCAGGCAAAATGGCTATCTCTATCTAGTGAAATCTCCCTGCCACGAGGCTTTTAGCCTTTGTCAGCCAGGAAGGGGGGAGAGATTTGTTGGGGATGTCCGATGGGTTGGAAAAAGTTTTTAAAACTCACCGGATTTTCTGAATGGGTTTTGTTTTTATTAAGACGCCGATGATTATAAAGTGTCTATTTTAGAATAATTAATGAAACAATCCTGAAATTTTTATGGGTACTTGTAGGAGGGAATGACCAATTTACCCATACCATTTTCATGTTTAAGCAAGTAGCCTTTGTTGTCTTTTTTGGTTTAGTTTTTGGTACGGTAATTGGGGTGCCACAAGTCCAAAACAATCTCAGTAAGACTACGGAATTTGACAGTTTAAATCATACCAATTGGGTCAGTTCAGTCACTCAACAAAATCCGGATGAGAAAAAATGTACGATTCCTCGGGGTACGGGGAGAAGAGATGACTGTTCTAGTGAAGCATTTACACAATCGATTTCTCTGGAGATGAGAACAGACGCTTTGGCCGGTTAATGAATATCAATTTGAGTGTCATAGTTAAACCCAGTAGATCACCTACTGGGTTTTTTCAGGGGGGGAAATGTAGGGTTGATTCGCGAATCAACCCTACATTTAGATTTTTATGCGTAAGTCCCAGGGATTCAGGGACCCTTACCCTCGCTGATCTCTGTTACAGGGACGGAGGTAGCGATCGCCTCTCAACGAATGCAACAATAGAGTACCTGTTCACTCAATGAAAGACGTTAACTAACTCATGCCTGCTGTTCCTGAATCCCTCTCCGGTAACCAAATCCGCGACAAGTTTCTGAATTTCTATGCCGCTAGGGGTCATCAAATCCTTCCGAGTGCCTCTTTAGTCCCAGAAGACCCCACGGTTTTACTCACCATCGCCGGGATGCTGCCGTTTAAACCCATCTTTCTCGGACAGCGCACTCCGGAATTTCCTCGCGCTACCACGTCCCAGAAGTGCATCCGCACCAATGATATCGAAAATGTGGGACGCACTGCCCGCCATCATACCTTTTTTGAGATGTTGGGCAATTTTAGCTTTGGGGATTACTTCAAAGAACAGGCGATCGCTTATGCCTGGGAACTCTCCACCGAAGTCTATGGACTCCCCAGCGATCGCATTGTCGTCAGTGTCTTCCGCGAAGATGACGAAGCGTTCAATATCTGGCGGGACAAAATCGGCATTCCCTCCCATCGGATTAAGCGGATGGATGAAGCGGATAATTTCTGGGCCTCTGGTCCCACGGGTCCCTGTGGTCCTTGTTCAGAATTGTATTATGACTTTCATCCCGAACTCGGGGATGACAACCTCGATTTAGAAGATGATTCCCGCTTCATCGAATTCTATAACCTGGTGTTCATGCAGTACAACCGGGATGCAGAAGGCAATCTCACCCCGTTGGCAAAACAGAATATTGACACGGGATTAGGATTGGAACGGATGGCGCAAATCCTCCAAAAAGTTCCCAACAATTATGAAACGGACCTGATTTTCCCGATTGTCAAAAAAGCGGCAGATATTGCGGGAATTGATTACGCCACGGCAGACGAAAAAACCAAAGTCTCTCTCAAAGTGATTGGGGACCATTCTCGCGCTGTGGTGCAGATGATTGCTGATGGGATTACTGCCTCTAATATTGGCAGAGGGTATATTCTGCGCCGGTTAATTCGTCGGGTGGTGCGTCATGGACGATTAATTGGGATTCAAGGGGTGTTTACTCCCGAGGTGGCAGAAGCAGCGATCGCCTTGGGAGAAGGGGCCTATCCCAATCTGCGCGATCGCGAGGCAAGTCTGAAGGCGGAACTGCAACGGGAGGAAACTCGGTTTTTAGAAACCCTGGAACGGGGTGAGAAACTGTTAGCAGAACTGATGCAGAAAAACCCCAAAGAAATTCCGGGACGGGATGCGTTTATCCTTTATGATACTTATGGTTTCCCCTTAGAACTGACCCAAGAAATTGCCGAAGAACGGGGAATGACCGTGGAACTGCCCGGGTTTGAGGCGGCAATGGAAGAACAACGGGTGCGATCGCAAGCGGCCCATGAAACCATTGACCTCACAGTACAAGGTAGTTTAGATAAACTCGCCGAACATATTCGCGGGACTGAATTTTTAGGCTATTCTGAACCCGTAACCACCTCAGAAGTGACGGTGATTTTGGTGGGAGGTAACTCTGTTGAGTCTGCTACGGCAGGCGATCGCGTTCAAATCGTCTTAGACAAAACGCCATTCTATGCTGAATCTGGCGGACAAATTGGCGATCGGGGATTTCTCTCGGGTCAAGATAGCTTAGTCCGGATTGAAGAGGTCAAAAAAGAATCGGATTTCTTTGTGCATTTCGGACGGATTGAACGAGGAAGCATCTCTGTAGGCGATCGTATTACCGCCCAAATCGACCGGAGTTGTCGTCGTCGCGCTCAAGCCAATCATACCGCAACGCACTTGCTCCAAGCGGCGTTAAAACTGTTGGTGGATGAAGGAATTTCTCAAGCAGGTTCCTTGGTTGATTTTGACCGTTTGCGCTTTGATTTCAACTGTCCTCGTTCCCTGACTCCCGAGGAGTTAAAACAAATTGAGGACCGGGTAAATACCTGGATTGCGGAAGCGCATCAAGCGCAGGTTGAGACAATGGGACTAACGGAGGCGAAGGCAAAAGGTGCGATCGCCATGTTTGGGGAGAAATATGCCGATGAAGTGCGGGTGATTGATTTTCCTGGCGTTTCAATGGAATTGTGCGGGGGAACTCATGTGAGTAATACCGCTGAAATTGGTGCGTTTAAGATTGTTTCTGAATCCGGGGTTGCTTCAGGGGTCCGGCGGATTGAAGCAGTGGCGGGACCGGCGATTTTGGACTATTTGGAAGTGCGCGATCGCGTGGTTCGGGAGTTAAGCGATCGGTTTAAAGTCAAACCCGAGGAAATCTGCGATCGCATTGATAGTATTCAAGGGGAATTGAAGGCGACCCAAAAGCAATTAGACTCCCTGAAAGCCGAATTAGCTATTGTTAAATCAGACCAGTTACTTGCCGATGCTGAATCCATTGGAGAGTTTAAATTGATTGTGGCTAATCTCGGAGAAGTGGATGCAGAATCGTTAAAAACTGCCGCAGAACGTTTACTGCAAAAACTCGGAAATGGGGCAGTAGTTTTGGGTTCAGTTCCCAGTTCTGATAAAGTTAGTTTAGTCGCTGCCTTTAGCAAAGAAGTGAATGCCAAAGGATTGCAAGCGGGTAAATTTATTGGTGCGATCGCCAAAATTTGCGGTGGTGGTGGCGGGGGACGTCCGAACCTGGCGCAAGCGGGGGGACGGGACCCGAACCAGTTAAAAGAGGCGTTAGATACGGCTAAAACTCAGTTAAAAGACGGGTTGCAGTAAAGACAATCGGGGTGGGCTTTTGTCCACCCTTCTCGCCAATCCCGATGAAGCAAAAGCAGGCGAAGATTGTGATTTGTTTTGTGAGCTAAAGAAACCGGGTTTCTTTCATCAATTTAGGGGATGAGCCAAAAGTTAAGGCAGAAACCCGGTTTCTGAGTCCTTTGCAGGAGGTTAGAAACCGGGTTTCTTTCATCAATTTAGGGGATGAGCCAAAAGTTAAGGCAGAAAC
>NZ_JAMXOT010000115.1 GCF_024220515.1 Oscillatoria sp. HE19RPO | reverse complement strand
GCGCCCCTACATTGACGGGGCTACTCCGTTGAGTAGTCAATACGAACGAACGTTTTGGAGATTTTATTTTTTGGAGTTCCCTTATGGTTCTAATTTTCTTGGATGTTAGGCCGAAATCGATATTGCATAGAAGCTGGAATTTTAAGATTTCCGACAGAATAACATTCCCCTTGTAAGCGCACATTTTGAATGAGGCTAACAGGCGGCATATTAATCGTGTCATAACTAAAAACTGGATAAGTGAACATGACATCCAGGGGATTAAGCGGGTGATGGCAAATAAAGGGTTCTTTTGATGAGATTCGCTTAACATCATCGGAAAAAGGAACTTCGGTGACTTCTGCTTTACTCATCCATTTACCCAGACGAATCCATCGGGGTAATTTTATCTGCTGACTAGAAATGACAAAAAACTCAAAGATGCTTTCGGGTGAAACTTCTTTGTTTCTCCCATAACTGGGAATATTTTTTTGGGTTTTCGCCATTTCAACGTGATAGCGGTTGTCCGCATATTTCCAGGTATTGAGTTGAGTGGTATGGGAGAGCGATCGCGCTGGAGTGACATAAATTCCCGCCTGATTGAGCGCGGTCAAATGTGCTTCATATTGCGGCACTTGTTCTCGGCAAAAGTAGCGGTAAGAATTCTCTTCCGGTACGCGAGTCGCGTAGACATCGCTATCGACCAATCCCAGTGCATAGCAAAGGGCGTAATTATGCAAAACAGGTTCAGTTTCATACAGTCTGCCAATTTCGCGAGTGGCATAATAAAGACTATCGTGCAGTTCCAGATGATAGCGAGAAATAATCGACATAAAAATCATCCTCCATTTGAATTAAACGGGTGGGACACGGCATTGCCGTGTCCTTTCTTTACCTAGTTTGGGAATTATTTGGATTTTGCAGTTCCTTTCTTGTCTTGGTTTTTAATGTGCTTTTTGGCATAGTCTTTTGCCTCAGCATCCGCTTGCTGCAAAATCGATTGCATTCCCTCTTCGCTGCGAATCAGGGTTTTCACTTCATTAAGCATGGGAGTAAAACTATTGCCGATAAAATCGGTATGCACGATAAATTCCTCCTCCATCAAGGCTTGAATGGTTGTGGTTGCAGCCGCCATCACTTCATCTTCGTTCAATGGATCGGGCGATCGCAGCTTTTCGGCTAGGTTCATTTCATCATAAATTGCCTGAGTCCACCTTAAATTGCTAGTAATTTCCCCATCGGCAAAAACCACACCGATTAACTCATTCCGGAGGCGACCCGTCCGCGTCGTTTGAGCGCCATAATGTCGAGTCCGCAGGATATTATTAAACACATAGAGAAACCCTGCCTCCGTGGGGTCTTTCACAGTAACAATGCTGGGAAAAAACACCTGGGGTTTAATATGGTCCTGTTGATTGATTCGACTGGTAACTTCACCCGGTTTAGAACCCCCTTCCCCTTTAGATGCCATTGTGCCATTCTCATAAGGCGCATTTAAGGTAAAGGTTTCATGTGCGTTATCGAAGGGGGTAATCGAAAAAGCTGTATCTACAACCACTTTGGATTTTTCCGAACCAGAATCCCCGATCGCAAAGCCATAAATAATACAATCGGGATTGTTCATGGCAAAGCTGACGTTATATTCGCACTCTTCAGCAGTCATGAATCCATAGTTTCGCAGCAATTCCCGACCCACTAACCGTTCCGGAGTAGATTGCTTGCGCTTAAACATGGTCAACCGGCTAATCGCTTCTTTCGTCTTAATTCCTGAACTCACCCGCGCTTTGTTCAATTCCCCATCGGTTTGAAATAGGGGATAGGATTCGGTAATGCGAACGGTGAGAAAGTGGACATATTTCCCCATTGGTTTATAGGGAATTTCGGCCTGGAAAAATTGGGAGGAGACAGTTTTTAAGAATGCCATGATTTTTGCTTCCATTAATTACAACAATTTACAAGGGTGCGGGGAGGACAAGGCAGTACCTTGTCCCTGGGGTTATTCTGGGGATTCTTCCTCGGAGGTTTCTTTGGATTTAGAGGAATAGTCTTGATTTTCTTTGTCATCGGCTAGGCGATAAAGAAATTCGCAGGTATCGCGAATTAGGTTAAGTTGTCGTCCGGCTAAACGAGCGCGATCGCCTCCAAAAGATTTCTCGAATACCTCCACCACAAAATACTCAGCAAACTTTAAAATTGCCTGCCGTTCCTCTTCGCGATTTTTGAAGATCCAGCGTCCTTCTGCGGTGGAAGAATGCACCCGATCCATCAGTTTAAAAACTTCGGCTGCCACAACCATCACTAACGCTTCCCCTTGAAAGCTGGAGTCAACTTTGAGGATAGTATCGGCTGCAATATCAATCGGTTTGAGGACAGCATTAGCTTTGGGATTGTATCGCTTATTGGCACGGTAAAATTCGCGATAGAGTTCAGTTAATTGTTTCGGATGATTCAAACTTGATTTTTCTCCCACGTCTAGGGTCTCCTGTTCAGAATTATAGGTAACATAAGGGTCAAAGCAGGGGTAAAAATCATAAGCATACAGTTTGATTTTCTCAATTCGGGCGGTATCGACCCCTTGGCGACGCACCCAGCGATTGAGGTAGGCAAATACAAACAAAGGACTGGTTTCAAAATCCGTTGCCAACTCCGTTAATTTCCCCCAGTTGGCATCATATTTGCCTTTGCTTTGTTTAGCATTTACATCCAGATGGATGGCATAAGCAGCGGTTAATGCCTTCAGGGGTGAGGGATAGGATGCGCCGTTTTCTTCCCATCCTTCTAAGATGTAGTCGAGGCGGAAGCGTTCTCCCTTGGTGAGTAAGCGCAAGGCAACGGGTGCGCTATCTAAAAACACCGTTTCCTCAAATTCAGAACCATCATTAAAAGGCGGAATCGGTGACTCAGAAACCACAGTTTTTACATCCAGAATCATCGGAAATACAAACCCCAACCAAGCAGGCATTACCCAGGATTCAGTATCGGTGGGGTCCCGTCCTGGTGGGAGTGCCATGAAATAAAAGGTCATGGGTTGATCTTCTAAGTAAGACAACTTAAATGTGCGGTCTTTTTTGTGTTCTTTATCGTCTTCTGGCAACTCTTTCTTGCGCTGCAAATCCTCATCAATTAGAAACGCATCGACACTTTGATATTGAGTGCGGTCAAAATTGGCTTTAAACTCATCGCCGATAAAGTGATTGCGAATTTGCGCGTTAAACCGAGTTTGAGCAATATCCGTATAGGCACGATGAAGAAACTTATTGGTTTCTGGGGTAAAGTAATAGGTGGGATAGAAATAGAGATAGCGATATTTGCCATCTTCAAATCGTTTACCAGTTGCCTGGGTTTGATTCATCAAAATTTGTCGCAGCATCATCTCCAATCCCGCAATACTGGAAATATTCCGTTTGGCGTTAGAACCTCCTAACAGTTGTTTGTTTGTGTAAACCTGTGGCGTGAATAAAACTGCTGATTCCATTTGTTCGGTGACGGTATAGGCAGAATGAGAAATCGAGCAAATCATTTGCCGTCCTCGTCCCGATTTTTTCGCCATATTATACCGATGCAGTTCATCCAGGAAAGTATCCGCAGATGTTTGGATTGTCGTCATTCCCGGTAACATCACCACCTGCTGTACCCACTGGCGCAAGTCGTCCCATCCATCGGGGAGTTCATATTGAGAAATAATCGCTGAATTGAGTTGGCAAATATGTGCGATCGCCTCTTCGCAAATCGATCTGACTTCTTCGATGCCGGGATGATGTTGGAGATATTTTGCCGCTAGATAATACCACTCATAGGGTACACCTCCTGTATTTCCTTTGAGTTTTAATGCTTTGAGACTTTCGTTAATCCGCTGGATTTCTCGAATCTGTGGCAGATATTGGGAAAGGTTCCAAAACTTTGCCATTTCCTGCACTAAATCTAAATCTGGGGGTTCCGGCAATTTCTTATTTTGCTTGCGTGCCGCTTCGATTCGACTGAGGCGATCGCCCCAAATTTTGCGCGTTGCCACATCCCCAAATTCAGCAATTTGGTCGATTCTGATATCATCCTCAAACTTAAAGTCAGCATTCTCGGATAAAACTCCTTTCTTTTGAAAGGCAATTAAATTTTCACTGCGACTTTTTGCAACTGAACTTTTCAGCGGATTGAGAATCTTTAATGTTGCACTCAGCGCCACATCCATCAACCCAAAATCATCAAAAAATAGGGTGTAATAGTCCGCATATTTCATGCCTTTGCCATCTCTACCAAACCCGGTTTGTCGGCGTTTAAGCTGATTGGCGCACAATTGTTTAATTTTCGTGATGACTCGTTCGGGAATATCTTCGACGGGGACGGGTGGCGCATCTCGCCGCGCTAGATAAATTACTCCTGTTGGTAGATAAAGTAAGGGTTCATAATGGGTGCAATCGGCAGTATTTAATGCCGTGTGAGCATCCATTAAGGCATTATTAACAACATTGGTTAACACCCCGCGATTTTCCGCCAAACTGTGATAGGTAAATTTGAGATTACCATCGCTTAAACTGTGGATGAGTTTGTTTAAACTGGGATTTTCGGCATCATAAGGATGCTTGATAATCGAAGAGAGGCGATCGGCGAGACAGCTTAAGTCAGAAAGACAATCTAACACGCCATCGCGCAATACAGGATTTAACCCTCCATACACAGAAAGATTCAAATTTGTATCGGATGTTCGTTGTGTGTTATAGACAACAAAGAGCAAATCATCCAGGTATTCTTGATACGCTGCGGGTTCTTCAGGATTGATGAAACGATCGAGATTAAGTTCACAGGCGATCGCATCCACAATTTCCCGATGTTCCGGAATAGATAACGAGCGAAGTTGATCCGGCGTTTTTTCTCGAATGACTCGATACTTCTCCGGCATTTTGGGAAATGCTTTATAATCAAACTTCTCAAAATCATGGAGAATAAACCCCGCAATCACTAGACGCCGCTCTCGCTCTTTCACCACCTGCTTAACGGTTGTTTTAAACTGTTGCAAGCGTTGCTGGATTAAATTTTCCGGAAATAATCCATTCAGTAAATGGGTATTCAACGATTGATCAGCGGCATTATCGCGTCTGACATTTTCTTTACCGCGTTTCTCATCCAGGCGATCGAAAAATTTACCCCCTTTCGCCGTCACCCCGATCGCCACCCGAAGCAAATTCGGTAAAACGTACTCGGCAAAATCCTGCATAATCGCATCATCCGGATTTTGCGCCTCGATCGCCTCCCGCAATAACTTAAGCGTCAGTAACTCGCGCTGCTGGGGTTCAATCGTGCGATCGCTCCTTTCCCACCCAATTTCATCATCCCCATCCCCCATCCAATCATCGTCGGATTCCTCTTCGGATAACTCCTCATCAGGAGTGGATTTTATGTCAAACAGAGATAATTGCATCTCTTGTTCATCATCTGATTGCTTGCGTTTTCTAACCATTATTCACCTCTAAAGAATTGAGATAATTGTTCACTTGTCTCATGTAAAGGGGATATTCCTCTAACGCCCGAGAAATACAGGCATACACAACTTTTAGATCTAGGTTTTCATGTTGATATTCTAAAATGTCTCGAATTTTTATCCAATCAGCCAGATTGGATGCTAAATCACTGGAAATAATTCCATTTTTACCCAACTCCAAAAAACACAATTCATTAGTTTCCGGAAACCCTTGATAGTCAGTTAGCAGAATATGCCGATTAATACCCGATGAAATATCAAGTATTAAATAAAGCAACCTTTCCACGATTAATTGATTATCAAACTTGTCCAAAAATTCATTTAAACTAACGGATTGAAAGTCTTCAAGGGTTTTCAAATACTTATTAAGTAATTGAAGCCGCATTTCCACCAAACAATAGTCCATAGCTATTATACACCCCATCTAAAAAAGTTTATTCCAGTATTTGCCGTTTAGATTGCCAGATATTTTTTATCACTCCAACATACTCTTTCTATAAGAGTGTCAACCTAAAATCCCTTTCAGGGATCCACCTACTACACCACCCAAACCTCACCCCCCTTGCTCTTAAACCAGTAGGCGAGGGTATCCAGCAATAGCGCCGATTGGCTGAAGGCGATCGCATAATCTGCACTTTTATCGTGCAAACTGGATTGATCCTTAATGGGATAGATCTGAAAGTGCATCGGTAGGCGCAAGCGCGATCGCACCTCGGCAACGGGACGAGGAATCACATAACAGACTAATCCCTGTTTCTTCAGTTGTTGGTTAATCTCTCGGATCCAGGGGTTTGGCGGTTGCCAAACTTGTATCCCTACCAGAACCTGTACTTTCCAGGCATCGGCGATCGCCTGCAAATTCCCGGGATAAATAAAATTCCAATCCTCTTTTTCCTCCCGATATCCTCGCAATTTCATAAACCCCAGACAGTGTTTAAATCGTCCTTTGGCAATGGGTTTGCCGGTGCGTTGTGCGGTTTCTTCTATCAATCGCATAAATGCCACTTCTGTCATGGGTTCGATGTCCAAATGGCTTAACGCTCCCGGCAAATCATAAGTTTTGAAGCGATCGCCTTCGTTGGATTCTGTCACATCATATAATCCACATTGGAGAGGACTCGATCCCCGGAAACTGGTGGCATCCTCTGCAATGGGATTTCCCTTATCTTTTCCCGATAGCTGTTGCCATTCTTCCTGCCATCCTTTTACTTGTCCATACTTTTTCTTGAGCAGAGTATCAAACACATCCTCACAGGCTTTTTTAAACACCTGGGAAGCATCTGCATATTGTTCCTTAATCGTTGGATGTGTGAGTTGCTGGCATAGTTTCATGGACTGCACTGCACCCCAGCGCTTGTAATAGCCTTGAAAATTGTTAATTTGACGGTATTTTTCCCGTATCGTCTCGTGAAAAAACACGCGATCGCAAGTTCCACCCGATACCAACGGTGCCGACTCACCCTGAAACAACCGTTCGACTAAATAATTCGGTGACAAGGCATAGGCTGTAAACTTTTTAAAATGAATCGTTTCCCCCTCTTTTTCATAGCTATCATGTCGTCCTAATCGTCCTAACCGTTGGATAAAACTTCCGGCGTCGGCAGATTCAAAAATCAGAAAATTAATTTTAAAATCCACTCCGACATCAATCGTACTGGTTCCTAAAACTAAATCTGCCAATAGCGATCGCTCTTTCTGTTCTTTCCCCGTTAATCCCGTATTTTCTGCTACCACTAACCCATGCGGTGCCAGCAGTTCCTGAAAAAATGGCGTCAGGCGTTTGACTGCGGCAATGGAATTGAGCACGATCGCCCCTTTACTGCCCGGATATTCCTGAAACTGGGATAAAATTAATTGGCTATTCTCTTTCAACCAAGTTTCAGATGCATTCGCAGTCGGTTCTAACGAAATAAACTCTAACTGAATTCCCCGCGATACTTGTCGCCATCCTTGAGCTTCCAACTCGTGACACTCTTCCTCCCTATCGGGAAAGCGATATTTGTTTTCACTGACAGGGTTAATCTCTTGACACCGAAATCCCGCCAATTTTAATCGCTTCAACAAATCCTCATTGGGAGTGGCGGAAAGAAACAGAAACTTTTTGCGTCGATTGGTACAGCGAATCAACAGCAGAGTGTTAATCACGCTGGCAATTTGTGGCGCACTGAAAACATGAAATTCATCAAAAATAAACAAATCAAACTTTTTATCCAGACGATTCCACAAACTATCGGGACTAGAATTTTTGGTGAGATAGGCACCGCGATGCAGGTAATGAAAAATATCTGGATTCGTTAACAAAATCTCCGATTGACTAGCGCGAGTTTCGATCGCCGCACTTTTCCGCAATCCCTCAGTTTCTGCATAAATTTCTAGCACTTCCCCACTCAGGCGAGACAGGCGCGGTTCCTGGGACAGTTGCAATTGTTGAGTATATCCGCCAATTTGTCCCTCCTGATCCCGTGCGAGTTCATTGGTGGGATAGAGGGCGACTGCCGCTAGATGTCCATATAAAACGCACAGAAAGGCGGCGAGGGTTTTACCGTCCCCGGTCATTGCTGTATTGAAAATCACATCAATATTCGGGTCCTGAATCGCCTTGAATGTCTCCAGTTGATGCCAGGAAAGTCCCCATCCCGCAGGCAGTTCGATGTCCTGGGGGACTTCAGAAGCTGGAGCGGAGTAAATTGGTTTGAGAAAAATGTCATAATTGGACATAAGTTTTTTGTGTCCGTACTTGCTTGTTATTTCTTATGTTGCCACTCAAAATAGAAACTGACAAGACCTTAACCGTATAAAGTGTCCGTATAAAATCATGAGCCGCAAAGGTCAATCCATAACCCTATCTATCTCAGAACGAGATAAAATCCAATTGCAAGAACTCGCCCTAGAACTGGGGAAGACCTGGGGCGATCGCCCGAATATCTCCCGACTGGTGGAGGCGATCGCCCGGGGTGAGCTGCAAATTGCCCCAAATAATGACTGGTCAAATACCCGGATAGAAGCCCTCAATTGCGCCTTGGATGCCCTCACCGATGCCGGGAGGATTTTGGAAGCGCAGGCGATCGCCCAACTGTTGCAAGAACGAAGCGAACTCTCTATTCCCCTCCGCAACAAAATCGAGCGCTTTCTGGAGACTCCCCCTCACCCTTGGCGCATCGAACTGGATCGCTATATCCTCCGCCAGCAACCCTTTCAACTCTCCTATCAAGATGCTACGGGACGTCTGTGGAGCTTCACCGTTCGTCACGCCCAGATTAACCGGCATGAAGAACGGCAATATTTGGATTGTTGGTGTGAGGAAACCGAAGGCAATCTGGATATCCCAGAACTGATCCATAACTGGTGTTTGCGTTTAGACCGCATTCCTGACGCAGCCATTTTCCCCATTGAGGGCCCGTGGCGTCCCCAGCTCGATCAGATAGCGGTGGAAATCCACTTGTGCAATCGATTAGCTTTTGCCTATAAACCCAAATCGGGGGATATCTCCGCAGACTGGTTAGAAAATCAGGTTAAGCAGGTGGTGCGTCGCATCTCCAGTACCTACTGGTTTATCCGGGAAGTCCAGCGAGAAGCACCAGATATGATGGTCGTGGGACCTCAGTCTGTGCGGACTCGCCTCCGGGAAAAATTACTGGCACTTTGCCAACACTATGAAAATTCCTAGCCATTGCCCCCATCCTAGAAGAGGCCCCTTGACCTGAATATTGGATGAGTTCACGGGGACCTGAAACCGGGTTTTTGGTTTAAATTAGTGCAAGATAGACCGAGATTTTTACCAGAAACCTGGTTTCTAACCCTTACAGGACGGAGGGTTGAGGAATCTGACTCTGACACAAGCGCCTCGGTTGTGCTTGTGTTGATTTCGTGAAACTGGCACTTGCCAAAATTGACTCCTTGCTGCTAATCAATGAAAGCAGAGATAAAATTAAGTTTTGTAACGTAAGGAGTAAATAATGTACATCGTACAGATTGCCTCGGAATGCGCCCCCGTAATTAAAGCGGGCGGATTGGGGGATGTGGTTTATGGTTTAAGCCGAGAGTTGGAGAATCGGGGTCATACGGTGGAACTGATTCTGCCCAAATATGATTGTATGCGCTATGACCATATTTGGGGCCTTCATGATGCCTATCGGGATTTGTACGTGCCTTGGTATGGGGGGGCTGTTCACTGTTCGGTCTATTGTGGATGGGTCCACGGGCGGGTTTGCTTCTTTATTGAACCCCACTGCGAGGATAATTTCTTTAACCGGGGTTGTTACTACGGTTGCAGTGATGATAATATGCGCTTTGCTTTCTTTAGCAAGGCGGCTTTAGAATTTCTCCTCAGAAGTAATAAGCGACCCGATATCATCCATTGTCATGACTGGCAAACAGGTTTAGTTCCGGTCTTGTTGTACGAAATCTACAAGTATAGTGGGATGTGGAATCAGCGGGTTTGTTACACGATTCACAACTTTAAACATCAAGGAATGGCGGGTTCAGAGGTACTCCGAGGAACGGGGCTGAATCAAGATGCCTATTATTTCCAATACGATCGCCTCCGGGATAATTTCAATCCCTTTGCTATAAATCTCATGAAAGGCGGCATCGTTTATTCCAATGCGGTGACGACAGTTTCCCCTCACCATGCTTGGGAAGCGCATTATACCGAGGTGGGTTCCGGCTTGGGTCATACGTTACATTTGCATCAGGATAAGTTTACCGGGATTCTGAATGGAATTGATTATGATTTCTGGAATCCGGAAACAGACCGCTACATTCCCTCTCATTTCAGTATTGATGATTTTGATGCCAAGCAGGAAGCGAAGAAAGCGCTGCGATCGCAATTATTGCTGCAAGACGAAGATAAGCCTATCGTGGCCTATATTGGACGCCTTGACCAACAAAAGGGTGTGCATCTTGTTCACCATGCGATGTACTATGCCCTGAGTAAAGGCGCGCAGTTTGTCCTCCTGGGTTCCGCAACGGAACCGGCCATTAATGACCATTTCTGGCATGAGAAAAATGTCTTAAATGATAACCCTGACTGCCATCTGGAGTTAGGCTTTAATGAAGAGTTATCCCACCTCATCTATGCCGGGTCAGATATGATTCTGGTTCCGAGCAATTATGAACCCTGTGGGTTAACCCAAATGATTGGTTTAAAATATGGCACAGTTCCGATTGTGCGCGGGGTTGGGGGATTGGTTAATACAGTATTTGACCGCGATTATGACCAGAATAAGCCCCCTGAGAAACGGAATGGCTATGTGTTTTATGAAACGGATAACTCTGCGGTGGAGTCGGCCCTGGGTCGGGCGATCGATTTGTGGCATGAGTCTCCAAAAGAGTTTCAGGAATTAGCAATTCAAGGTATGGAATATGACTACTCGTGGAATTATCCTGGGAAAAATTATGTAGAGATTTACGAATCCATCCGGCATAAATAATCCCGGGAAATCACGCCGTCTAACCCACGCGGAACAAACCGCTTATATCGATGTTGGGTCAGGTAAAATTTGACGTTTTCTGACTCGACATCGGGGTTATTTTTTTAGAGATTTGCGCTTTCATAAGGTGAGGCGAATTCAGGCAAATTTGTGAATCGCGGGGATTGACTGGGATGAATTCGGGCTTAGAGTTGTTTCGGGGGAAGGGAGACAACGGATAACCAATAGTTACATAAGCTTTGCATGGCAACTGTTAATTGGTCAAAGGTTAAGGGGTTGACGATAAAGGAGTTGGCTCCGGCATTGTAGCATTTAGAAATATCTTCTTCATGATAGGAACTACTCAGGATAACAATGGGAATTGTCTTGAGTTTGGGGTCCGATTTAATTTCGACTAATGCCTCTCGTCCGTCGAGTCTCGGCATATTGAGATCCAGCAAGAGGAGATCGGGAAAAGGGGAATTGAGGGGGTCCTGATAAGGGCCGCGCCGATAGAGATAGTCGAGGAGTTGCTCTCCATCTTCTACAAAAAATAGGGTGATGTTGGCGCGAACTTCGTGAAAGGCTTCTTCAATCAGGAGACAGAAGGAAGAATCGTCATTTGCGATTAAAATAGTGTGGGGATTGAGGGCTAAATTCATAGTTGGGGTCAGGATAAGATTGGGGATTGAAAGGCTCGGTATAAATATCAGGTTCAGTTATAATTTAGGCTGGGCCATCAAGGGATGCTCTTCGGCTTTTTGAGCCGGTATGGTAAAGTAAAATATTGAACCTTGTAAAGGATAAGATTCGACCCAAATTTTCCCCCCATGCAATTCGATAATTTTTTTACAAATGGCTAGTCCGATGCCTGTTCCGGGGTACTCTTTGTCGGAATGGAGGCGCTGAAAAATTTGAAATATCCGTTCTAGGTGCTTGGTTTCTATGCCAATTCCATTATCCTGAATCGAAAATATCCACATATCCTCCTGTAGAGAGACCGTAATATGGATCTGGGGTGAAATATCGGGGTGACGGTATTTTAGGGCGTTACTCATTAAGTTTTGAAACAATTGCAATAACCCCCTGCTATTGCCGGCGATCGCCGGTAATGGATCGGAGGTGATCCAGGCTTGAGTTTCGTTGATTTGGGTTTCGAGATTCGCCAGGGCCTGGGATAATACTTGCTCGCAGTTGACGGTTTCAAAGACTTGTGCCATTCTCCCCACTCGGGAGTATTGCAATAAGTCATCAATCAACTGTTGCATCCTCAGACTACCTGTGATGATGCGCTCAATAAACTGAAGGGCTTTGCCATCGAGTTTATCTTGGTAACGGTTTTGTAACAGTTGGGCAAAACTGGCAATGGTTCCTAAAGGCGCTTGTAAATCATGGGAAACGACATAAGCAAACTGTTCAAGTTCCTGATTAGACCGTTTCATTTCCCGGTTTAATTCCCGTAACTGTTCTTCGATGGCTTGGCGCTCTCGAATTTCCTGTTCCAGGCGAATATTTTGCTCTTTCAGCTTATTTTGCAGGCGCAAAATTTGCAGTTGGTTTTCCACCCTAGCAACCACCTCTTTGACTTGAAACGGTTTAGTGATATAGTCCACTCCCCCAACGTTAAAGGCATGAACTTTTTCCTTTGTCTCTTCAATCACGCTTAAAAAAATCACGGGAATTTCTCGGGTTTCTGCTTTGGCTTTCAGTTGTTCACAGACTTGATAACCGTTCATTTCGGGCATTTGGATATCGAGCAAAATCAGATCCGGGGGATGTCGTAGGGACACTCTCAGGGCCATTGCCCCATTGGTGACGCACCGGACTTTATAACCCTTGTCTTTCAGAATATTTAAAAGCAAGCGTAGGTTATCCGGGCGATCGTCTACTAATAAAATATCTCCGATAGGATCGGTCATATTACGGATGCTGATGATTTTTCTTTATTATCCCTCACGGAATCCCTTTGAGGGTAAATCAGTCTGGATGCGGTGGCTATAAAAACCCGCACCCTCAAGGGTGGGTCTATACGGACGAAGCGGTGCCTGCGCGGCGTCAGATAGAAAACAGACTTGAGACAAGCGGATTTGGGATCAGCCAGAGAACCTCACCCACCGGATTCGCCTAGGACAAGAAACCGGGTTTCTCGCCTAGAGTTGTTGCCGATGGCTACAGATTTGCTCAAGAAACCCGGTTTCTAACCAATTCTGTACCCACGGCCTAAAATAAATACAGACTCTTCCTGCCGAGGGAAAAAGCCCAAAAGGGTTAAAAAATTCCCCCGGGGAGGGATGATTTTTTATGTTGCCTTCTTCCGAGAATAAAACCATGAGCAAAATGTCCGAAATCGGCTTATTCGTTGAGCAATTGGGATTGAGGCGACATCCCAAATTGCGGGGTTCTCTGAAAATTTTACTGGCGATCGCCTTGCTTGGAGCAACGGTGCGGATGTTACCTTATTTAGCACCAATCCGCGCGGAAGATATTGCCCAAAATGAACAAGCGGTGACTTTTAGCGATCGCAATGGACTCCCCCTGGGAACCCTGCTCACCCGGGACCAAGATCATACTGCTGTGGTAGCGCTTGAGCAGGTTTCTGAATCGTTTCTCCAGGCAATTATCGCCGCAGAGGATAAGCGCTATTATCAGCATGGTGCAGTGGATTTACAAGCCGTCGCCCGGGCAGTTTTGGAAGCGGTGCAAGCGCGATCGCTGGTTTCCGGTGCCTCCACGATTACGATGCAATTGGCACGGATGCTGGAACCCGCCCCTCGCACTTTGCCCCATAAACTGGGTGAAGTTTGGCTCTCTTGGCGATTGTTTGCGGGGATGAATCGGGATGAAATTCTCCAGGCTTATATTAACCGTCTGCCGATGGGGGGTAATATATATGGTGTAGAAGCGGCAGCGCGGACTTATTTCGGACTACCGGCTTCGGAACTGAACCTCGCTCATGCCAGTATTCTTGCAGCAATTCCCAATGCACCGAATTATTATAATCCCTATTCTAATTGGCGATCGCTGAAAAAGCGGCAGCGCTATGTGTTGGATCGCATGATTGCCGATGGTTATATTACCCCAGAGGAAGCGACTCGGGCGGAACAAGAAGAAATCCAGGTTTTATTACCCGATCGCGGGATTATCGCCGCCCCTCACTTTTTGTTTTGGCTCGCCGAACGCTTGCCGGATGGGGTTTCTACCGTACAAACCACCCTGGATCGTCCGTTGCAGCAGTTTGTGCAAACCCAGGTTCAGGAGGTGGTTCGTTCCCTGGCGGCGCATCAAGTGAATCATGCGGCAGCGTTAGTCATTGATAATCATACCGGGGAAGTGTTGGCGTATGTTGGCTCTCCCAATTACTTCGCCGACGCACAACAGGGGCGGAATGATGGGGTACAGGCGTTACGGCAACCGGGTTCGGCGCTGAAACCGTTTTTGTATGAGTTTGCCTTAGAAATTGGCGCGATCGCCCCGAATCAGATTTTAGCGGATGTTCCCACCCATTATGCTATTCCCGGGGCGCAATTGTATAGTCCGGTGGATTATAGTGAAAAGTTTCTGGGTCCGGTGCGGGTGCGATCGGCTTTGGCGAATTCCCTGAATGTGCCAACGGTGCGGGTGTTGGAACAGGTGGGAGTGGAGCGGTTTTTGGGGCGTTTGCATCAATTGGGGTTTGACCATCTCACGAAATCCCCGGACTATTATGGGTTAGGGTTAGCTTTGGGGAGTGGAGAAGTGAGTTTATGGGAGTTGGCGCGGGCTTATGTGGCGATCGCCCGGAATGGGGATTTGATTCCATTATCGGTGATGGCAGACAGTCGCGTTCCCGCTTCGTCCGCACATCCGCTCACGGAGTCGTCCTATTGGGCGCTGATTGGGGATATGTTGAGCGATCGCTATGCGCGATCGCAGGCATTTGGGGTGGATTCGGTCCTGAGTTTACCCTTCCCCGCAGCAGTAAAAACGGGGACTTCTTCCGATTATCGGGATACTTGGACGGTGGGATATACGGTGGATTATACCGTAGCAACTTGGGTGGGGAATTTTAGTGGCGATCGCATGAGAAAAGTATCAGGCGTCACAGGTGCGGCCCCTTTGTGGAATCGGATTATGTTACATCTCCATGAAACCCGGGAACCTGCTGCCTTGCCGACTCCGGAAAATATGGTTGAGTATCCTATATGTGCGGTAACGGGATTAAACCCGACGGCAGATTGTCCCTCGGTGGTTTTGGAATATTTGGCTCCGGAAGATTTGAGTTCGTATAATCGAGGGTCGGAATTTGAGTTATCTGCGGAGTATAATAGCTGGTTGGCAAGGCAAAGTCAACCTCAATTGTCGGGCGATCGGCTAAAAATTGCCTTTCCTGAAAACGATGATTATTTTATCTTAGATTCCCGGGACTCTGCGTCGCGCCTCCAGTTTAAGTTAGCCGTTGCACCGGAAACTGCCATAGAATGGTGGTTAATTGGTCCATCGGGGAAACAGCAACTCAACCATGAGGCGAATCATGCTGTATTTTGGCCGATGGAGGTGGGGGAATGGACTTTAGAGGTGAAAAGTGGAGACTTGAGCGATCGGGTGACATTTCAAGTGCAACCCCCGGACAATCGACCCATTCGCCAAGGATTTCGGGTCATAAGTGAGGATTAGAATCGACCCCTAAATGTAGAGGCGATTCGCGAATCGCCTCTACATTTAGGGGGAATTTTCCAAATCTGCGTAAGCCTTAAAGTATAAATATAGACCGGCATCCTATCATTAGGGAACTGTACGAAATCTGCGGACTGCTCAATCATTTTCAACGCCGAGGATGGCGCTTTTAAAAGCGCCATCCTTGGTTCTGGTTTAGAAAAACAAAATTGAAATTAAGCGGGAAATTTAGTCAGGAATTAGGTCACCTTATTTTTAGAGTCTGAGGTTATAAGTTTGTCTGGCAATGAAGTAGGCATTTCTTGCCAACAGTTTGAACAAAACCAGTAAGAACCGCCTTTGCGGATATGGTGTAATAAAGAGCCATTACAACAAGGACATTGATTGTTGACTTTCATGTAAATACACCTCCTGTTTTATGGGAAAAGTTTTAGGCAATGACTGTCAATTTATCCTTGATATGACCATTTTGGTGAATGGTTTTTGAGAGTGCAAGGCGGTAGGCGGCTTCGTATCCATCAACCATTTTGGCAATGCTAAACTGGCTAACGACGCGATCGCGACAAGCTTGGCGATCGAGCTTCATGACGGCGGGAATTGCAGCAATCATTTCTTCGATGCTATTGCAGACAATGCCGGTTTTACCATGAGCAATCACTTCGGGAACGGAACCCAGATTCATGGCAATTAAGGGGGTTCCTGTACACATGGATTCAATCATCACCAAGCCAAAGGGTTCTCTCCAGGTAATCGGGAATAGGGTTGCTACGGCATTTCCGATTACATCTACCTTTTGTTGGTGGTTGGTTTCGCCTAAATATTCAATTTGAGTGCCATCGATTTGAGGTTTAATTTCATTTTCGTAGAATTTTTGGTCTACGGGATCGACTTTACCGGCAATTTTCAAATGCCAGCCGGTTGCTTTGGCGATCGCGATCGCATGATGAATCCCTTTCTCTGGGGAAATTCGGCCTAAAAAGGCCAAATAGGGCGGGTCCTGGGGTTTGGGAAAGAACGGATAGGCTTCGATATCAATGCCATTATAGACTGTATCCAAATAATTCAGATCGGGTCCACCTTCTCGTTGAGCGGTGGTGATGCTAACATAACCCTGGTTGCCATACTTTTGATACAACTTGTAGCTATCGGCGCTAAAGTTGCCATGGAGGGTATGCACCACTGAGGTTTTCATCAGTTCCGCCAAAGGCAATGCCGAGTATCCATTGTGAAAGTGGATAATATCAAACTCAGAAGCCATTTCATAAATTCGGTTGAGTTGCAGCATATCATATACCGCAGGCTCTTTCACCGTGGGGTCGAGACGTAAAGCGCGCGGAACCACCGATTCCAATTTAGCTAAAGTGTGGGAATCTCCTGACGCAAATAAGGTAACATCATGACCCCGACGGACTAATTCATCCGTCAAATGGCTAACGACTAATTCGATACCCCCATAACCCGGTGGCGGAACTCGTTCTGCTAAGGGTGAAACTTGAGCAATTCGCATATTTTTCTCCTGGTTGGTAAATGCAGTTGAATTGAATCAGTAATAAACCGTAAACAAGCAATTAACGCATCTATCTTTAGATAGAGTTTGAGGCTTAAACTCGAACATTTGTACGAGGTTTAAGCGCCATTCAGGGTGAAACAATTGCTATTTCGTAGAAACTACGCATAGCAAGTATTTTTACCGCGTTTATTGCCTACGCTCAAAACTTAACGTGACTCTTCCTGGGATGGGTAGTAGTATTAACCGTACCAATCTTTGCGTAAGAACCCAGGGGAGAGTTAAAATTTTCAGGTGGGAGTTTTCCAAATCACATTAAGATTTCAATGCTTTGACAGGTAAGAGATCCGCTAACATTTCAACATGAGGATTTGGAGGGGCCACTGCCAGCAGATTACCGGAATTTTACCCTAGTCATGCAATCCTTTATCTTGATTCTATTTAGGTTTTATTAATATTATTTCTTGCAAATAAAAATTCAAACAGCCAGAGAGTTCGGTAAACCCTACTTAATCCCATCTTGATTTATTCTCAGTTAAGGTTTTAGCTGGAATTCGGACAATAACGGAATCACTGATTTGAAGTAATCTATAATCGAAAGTTATAATGAAAAATCAACGTAAAGTTGGACCCCTTTCCAATGGAAAAGAGGCAGAAAACCTCGGATTAATGCTTTGCCATAGTTTCAATTTTACGGGGTGGGAACTGTTTCGCGATCGCATTGGTATCAAAAACTACCGAGGGATTTGGCAAGACAACCAAATCATTGGCGGATTAGGACTGTATCCGATGGCACAATGGTGGGGTGGAAATCCTGTGACAATGGCCGGAATTGCGGCAGTGGGAGTTTCTCCCGAACATCGCGGGACTGGTGTAGCAGATGAACTGCTCAGACATACCCTCCAAGAACTTTATAATAATCAAATTCCGCTGTCAGTTCTCTATCCAGCGACGCAGGTTCTTTATCGAAAAGTAGGCTATGAACAGGCGGGAAGTCTGTGTAAGTGGCAACTTCCTATCCAAAGCATTCGGATGCGCGATCGCACCCTGACAATGCACCCCGTTGAACCGATATTATCCGAAACGATCGCAGCACTTTATCAGCAACAGGCAGTTACCTGTAATGGCAATCTCGATCGCCACCCGGGAATCTGGGAGAACATCTTTAAACCCATCCCAGAAGAAACCCTCTATGCCGACTTAATCGGCGAACCCGATGACTGGCAAGGGTATATTATCTATAGTCAACAGCGAGAAGGGAACTCCCAAACCCTTGCGATCGCCGATTGGGTTGCCTTAACTCCTGCTGCCATCCGTCGCCTCTGGACCTTCATCGCCGATTTTCGCTCACAATTTGCCACCGTCATCTGGCGAAGTTCTCCCGTTGATCCATACTTGTTATGTCTCCCAGAACAAACCGGCCAAATTACGGAATTCTCTCACTGGATGTTACGCATCGTCGATGTCCCTTTATCCCTGCAACAACGGGGTTATCCCAGCGGCATTGAGGCAGAATTACATTTAGAAGTACAGGATAATATCTTGTCTGAAAATAATGGAAAATTCATCCTCACCGTATCTAACGGCAAAGGCGAAGTCACTCCCGGAGGACGTGGGGACTTAATCTTAGATGTGCGAGGATTAGCGCCTCTTTATACAGGCTTCTTCACCCCTCATCAACTCCATTTAAGCGGTCATATTCAAGGGAATCCTAGCGCGTTATCTGTAGCAACCCAACTCTTTTCGGGACCACATCCCTGGATGGCGGATATGTTTTAAAAGGAAACAAAAACCGAACGCACCTCTTACGCATAAATCCCATATCCTGTAGGGTTGATTCGCGAATCAACCCACATTTAGGGTGTGAAAGGAAAAAACAACCGAACGCACTCCTTACGCATAAAACCCATATCCTGTAGGGTTGATTCGCGAATCAACCCACATTTAGGGTGTGAAAGGAAAAAACAACCGAACGCACTTCTTACGCATAAAACCCATATCTTGTAGGGTTGATTCGCGAATCAACCCACATTTAGGCTGTGATATGAAATAATCTGTAAGTCGTGCCTACTATCGCCGATTCCACACCCACCGAATTAATCCCGCGACTCCCCAAGCGACAACAGCAGCAGCGATGCTGAGGAATACGGCAAGGATGAAAGGATGGAGACGATCGCCATGTTCTTGCCAGGGGAAAGTCATGGATTCTTCAAACAGTAAGGGGGAGGTGGAGGCGACAATGGCACCGAAGGCGATCGCCGTCCCAATGGTTTGGATTTGCTGTTCTAGGTGGCGATCGCGTTCCGCCTGGTCAATTTCCACTAAACCGCGAATCGTGGCAATCCCTTGATTCAGCAGGTTTGACCCGGGATAAAAGTAGTTTAAATCAGCGCGGATTTGTTCTTGAAAGGCGATCGCTTCTTTGTCGTGAAATAACCTCAACCCCTCCATCTTTGTTTGCGCCAGTTGTTCCATCCGTTCTAAACTGCTTTGATAGTTTTTACTATTGATGGCGATGGTATTGCAGGCATATTCCAGATTTCGCAGTTGTTTCGTATAGTTTAGGGAAGTCTTTATCAGATTTTTTAAATTGGTTTTCAAAATCTGTAGTTCTGTGGCCGAGAGGGGGGATTTTTTCTGAAGATTGAGATAGGTTTGACTCACCGGAGTGAATTCCGTTTCATGGTTTGTGATTAGGCGATCGGCACAATCATAATAAATCCGACTATCTTGAAAACTCTTAGAAATTTTGTGATAATACAGGAACAACTCCGGCAATTCCCAATAACACTTTTGCAGCCTTAAAGTCGGATATTCTTCAAATAAAAACCAAATCAATAAATGACCATAAGGATTTTTGACTAAATCAGCCTTCGGACTGCCATATTCGTACAGATATCCCCCCAACAAGTTATAAGCGCGATAAAGCGGCGGTAAAGCTTGCCCATTTTCCAGGTGAAAAAACTCAACCCAGCATTGTTTAGCTAAAGGTTCCAAATCTCGGATATCCTCCGGGGGAGTTGTGTTTAAATAACCACTCAACAGCAAAGTTTGACCTAAATTTGAGGCGGATTCCGATTCAGAATTAAAGCAATTATTGGGGTTAAATTGAGCTAAATCTCCTAATTTATATTCCTCTCTTCCGCGACTTTCAGGTTGGTAAATATTCAGATTTAGGGCATAACTATCATGGAGAGATTGGGGATAAATAAAACCTTCTAAATCCTGGGGAGTGGTAAAAACAGCGATGGCTCTTTCATCATCCGGACCCATGAGCAAATCAAAATCTTTGGCGGGTTCATCTTGACGAATCTTTAACTCTAACTCCACCTCAAAGTTTTTCAGAATCCTGTCATATTTGTTTTGCACCCATTGGGGATTGATGCCGTCTAAATTTTGGGCAGTCGTGCCATCAGAGGAAGTCACCAAACCTCGATGATATTGATAGGCAAACCAATATAAACTCGGGGCATAAATTGAAGCAATTTTTTGGCTCATGAATCACTCGCTTGAAAATGAGGAAAAGATTAAGCAGGGTCAGTGTTTGCCTGTTTCACCTGTTCCACCAGAAAGGCTTTATTATAGACCCTTTCCGGTCGTTCTCCCTCCGCTGGCTTCGGAATTTTATCCCCTTTTTGAATCATGTTAGCGCGAATGGTTGCCAACTCTTCTGGGTTGAAGGTAATCTGAAACTTTTTACACCAGGTTTTAATAATTTTAGCCAGTTTCAAAGTTTTATCTTCGGCGGCTTTCAATTGGGTTTCTAAAGTGGGGAGATTTTGCCAGAGTTGGGGATAGTTTGGACGGTCGGTTTTGGCTTGTTCCAGCAAAGTGAGGAAATCTTCAATAATTTGTAAGAACTCCTCCGACGGAATGCGATCGGTCATGGGACACTCTCCTAAGATAAACATACCAAGTTTATAGCAGCATCTGTGCTGTTTCACCCAATTATAACAAACTAATCCGGTCCCCTCCCCTGTGTCTTAGTGAGGTAGAGGCGATTCGAGAATCGCCAGTCTCTCAAATTAGCGCAATTCTCTGTAGAGGCGATTCGAGAATCGCCAGTCCCTCAAATTAGCGCAATTCTCTGTAGAGGCGATTCGAGAATCGCCAGTCCCTCAAATTAACGCAATTCTCTGTAGAGGCGATTCGAGAATCGCCAGTCCCTCAAATTAGCGCAATTCTCTGTAGAGGCGATTCGAGAATCGCCAGTCCCTCAAATTAGCGCAATTCTCTGTAGAGGCGATTCGAGAATCGCCAGTCCCTC
>NZ_JAMXOT010000114.1 GCF_024220515.1 Oscillatoria sp. HE19RPO | reverse complement strand
GCGACCGGGCGAATTGAACCGCCCTAACCTGTCAAAACAATCGAGAGTCGGAACGAATAAAAACGCTGACTGAGTTCAGGGAAAAGGTCGAACCCCTGATAAGTTGGACGAGCAACGGAAACCTCAGCAGCGGGTAGGACGGAATGTAATTATTCCCTTGGTAATCAGAACACAAAAAGTAAAGCAGTCCACCCCTACCTAGGACTCAGAAACCGGGTTTCTGCGACCATTGTTGCTAATTGCCTCGTGACGTGGCTTAAGCGCGTCACTCACTATGAGCGGCTCTGCCGCCTGCACCTATGATGACGAG
Source organism: Oscillatoria sp. HE19RPO (assembly GCF_024220515.1). Classification (GTDB taxonomy): domain Bacteria; phylum Cyanobacteriota; class Cyanobacteriia; order Cyanobacteriales; family Laspinemataceae; genus Laspinema. The sequence goes on along the minus strand of NZ_JAMXOT010000114.1, from coordinate 5,565 downwards.
TTGAAGCTGTGACAGGTACAATAGGCAGCTTAAACTGGCTACAACGATTTCGTAGTTGAATCGGCTATCCTGTTGAAGCCGTGACAGGTACAGTAGGCAGCTTAAACCCTTGTTTGGGGACTGGAGGCAGAGACAAATAACAAATTACAAATAACAAATTACAAATAACCAATGACAAATAACAAATGACAAAGCTTAAACCCTTGCTTGGGGACTGGAGGCTCTGCCGCCTGCACCTCTGGGGAAAGGGGGAGAGCCCTGAGAAGAGTTGATTTTTTGGAAGTCCCTATCGGGTTCCTTCCCACTCCATCGATTGATGATTGGACAGTTCCTTGTTAAACTAACTGAGAAACACTAAAGAACTATTATTGTTAACTTAATTCGGTAAGGCGAAGGCTATGACTAGGGGACTTTCAGTAAAGATTCGATCAATGGCGACAGCGCCGACTATTGCGCCGGACCAAGTTGGTCAAGTTACCCGACAACCGTATCCGAATTATAAGGTAATCGTGCTTAACGATGATTTTAATACGTTTCAGCACGTTTCCTCTTGCTTAATGAAGTACATTCCCAACATGACGAGCGATCTGGCTTGGGAACTCACCAATCAAGTTCACTTTGAAGGACAAGCCACGGTCTGGGTGGGTCCTTTAGAGCAAGCTGAATTGTACCATCAGCAACTCAGCCGCGCTGGATTGACGATGGCTCCTTTAGAAAAAGCCTAATCCTGTTACAAAAATCAGGCGTGCCAGCTTAGGGTTCACGATTAGGGGTAACCGTTTACCCTTAAGATGAACCAAGAGGTTGCATACTGTAAGCTACAGACGCGCAATTTCTCGTCTAGGGTATCCAAGCTGATTTCCAGGCTGTACCAGCCTCTGATTGGTTCCCCATTATCTTTGAAAATACTATTCTATTGGGTAAATATCTCATGGGAAAACCTTCTGGCGGTCGCTTGGTTCTAAATCACTCCACCCATATTCCCGGTTTAATCGCCATCCTGGAAAAGTTAACGGGTTGCCTCGGCATTCAAACCATTACTCCTGGGGTGATTGGTCGCGCCAAAGGTCACTGTCCCCAGATGAAGTTAAAAATATCGGTTCCTATTTTGGGCGGATATAAGGTGATTGCCAGACAGGGAAAAACGGTGCAAGAAGTCTTTATCATCACAGAATTAAGTCAACCGGACCTAGAAGGGGCGATCGCTTCATGCTTGGCAAAAAAATAGCCCAGGGGTCTGACTCGGCAAAACCCTATTCCCTCATAATTCGCTTTAAGGTCCGCTACTCCCTCTCCATTCATTAGAATTAACACTCAAAGGTTGGACATCGGTGACTTTTCCTCAGATCCCCAACCCACTTCTGCTGACTTCTGGGTGAACTGGCTGGCTTCTCCCTTCCCACTCTTTTTTATGATTCTTTTGGGGGTTTTACACCCTTTGATTGTGGCATTCAGTTTCTGATGCACGGCTCTATAAACCACATGATAACTCACTTCAACCCCACATTCTTCTTTTAACCAAGTTTGAATCTCTCCATAACTGGTAAATCCCTCATGTTCCTCCAAATATTGCTTTAATTTTCCCATCGCTGCTAAAGGAATAGTCGTGGTTTTACCCGGGCTTTTGTAGGGTTTGAGTAATCCCTCTAATCCCTCTTGTTTGTACTTCTGAAACCATCGATAAATGGTTGATGGGTCTCTGACCAGCACCGATGATAATTCTTGCAAAGTAGACAGGGTTCCGGTTTTCAGTAAGTACAAAGCTTGCAGTCTTTCCTTCATTTGTACACTGGTCTGTTTATCCAGCAGATGTTTCAGTTCTTCTGAAGATTCCTTAATTTCTAGCTTGAGAGTTCGTGCCATTTGTATAAGTTTCTTGCTTCAGTCCCATTCCGTTGATTTTATGGGTTAATTCCATGCAGAAATAGCATAATTTTTTTTTTAATTCTAGCCTAGCCTACCCAAACCGGATCGTCAAGAGGCCCCGAGAATCACGAGGCGTTATCAAATCTCAATTCAGCGCGAGAAATCGACGGTTCACTCTGGAAAATTGAGCATATATCACTAAATAATTGACCCTTTTTGTGATAAAATTCACCCACAACGGGTACAAAATTGGCCCTTTGCTCGCACTTCACCCAGGGATCTATTAAAATTAAGCTGATTTGATTAACAGTCCCTTCAGACAAACAGCAAATGAGCAATTCAGGGCGGGTTTCGACTTCTAAGAACAAGGGTTTTACCCCCGAACCAGACTGGAACTATGAGGCAACGGTGGCTCAAATTGAAGCGATCGTTGAGCGAGTCGAATCGGGGGAACTAGAATTAGCTGAGGTTTTCGACCAATTCACGACGGCAGTTGAGTATTTACGGCAGTGCGAATCGTTCCTCTCGCAACGACAGCAACAGGTGAATTTATTACTGGAAACTCTGGATGAGGGGAGTTTTGAGTTTTGAACGATGAGTGGGAAAGGATTTACACAATCTGTAACATCGAGGCCCAAATGTAGAGGCGATTCGCGAATCGCCTCTACATTTAGGGTGAATTCTTCAAATCTGTGTAATTCCTGTGGATACTTCTAGGGAACGCACTCCCTCTTCATCCTTCTCCTACGGAATCCGGTTGTCAAAGGTCTGTAAAAACCCGCACCCTAAAGGGTGGAGGCTCACAGGACGGAGCCTCTCCTGCGCGGGCTAAAAGCGAAAACCGACTTTTACCAAGGGGATTGCAAAATATAAATCCTCCAACCGTTCAACTGAAAGAAAGGTATCTGTCGGAGTAAATGCTTGCGCCCTGGGGCGTATGCAATACGCCCCTACATTGACGGTGCTATTCCGTTGAGCATTCACTACGAACGAACGTTTTGGAGGTTTTATTTTTTGTAATCCCCTAAGCAATACTGCCGCGTTTGCGGGTTTCTTTGTAGGAGGTCCCGACATTTTGCAATCCCGCTTTAATCATTTGTTGTTCGAGTAGAGCAAAGAACCGAGCCCGATCGCCTCCCCGAACCACTGCTTGATTGTGGGCCTCCGCTAACACCACGGGATAGCCATACCCTTTTTGCACTTGGGACAAAACCATACTTAACGCCATGTCTAACAAAGACGGATCTTTGGCAACCCAGGCAGGCATATCAATTCGAGCAATTTCTGGCCCTACATGAAGGTAACAGAAATAAACTTGATGTTCTGGAGGATATAAATCCAAAATCCGCGAACAACTGCGCCACAGGGGACTCCGTTGACCCGGTTCGAGTACAGAGGCCCATAATGTGGTATCCCGCAAGGGATCAAAGACTTGGCAGGGAGCTTTTTGGTCGTAGGGACGCAATACAGAATCTGCCTCGATGGGACAATGACTAAAACAGTCAGGATGAGGATGGGGACAGGCGGCTAATCTTAAGAAGCTGAGGGATTCGCTGCTGCGGGAAGCACTAATATATCCCACAATCGGGACCTTAACTTGCCGCATTTTTTCCCAAGCTTCTAAAATGGCTCCGAGGATGAGCTGACGCGCATCGGTGGGTAAGGGTTCGAGAAACCAGTAAATCAAGGCACCATCAACCATCCCTAAAATCGGCGCTTCTGGATGAGCAATTTGACCGCTGCCTGGGGTTCGCAAGGCAATGGCTAAATCCGCTAGGGCGATCGCCTCGGAAACCCCCCGTCGATACCCCATCCATTCTTCGGTTTTAATCCCCCATTGCCGAGAAATATATAAGTCCTCGGGTTTATAAAACACTTCCGGCAGACTATCTAACAGGGGGAGGCGACTTTGACCATAATGGAGAATCACTCGCCCGACATTAATTAAGTAACAGTAGGCAATTTCGTGGTGGGAGGGTGCAATCTGAGACCCATCCGTCGCCAGGACGGTTTGGACGTTGGGGGGGGTGGGGATGTAGGGGGTAAAGTCCAGGGGTTCAGCAGGAATAGCAACGGGAAATCCCATGCGATCGCGCCAGGTTTCTCTTTCCTGGATCAAATGCTCTTGCTCTCCCTGAGCTTTTTTCCGCAATTTTTGGGCGACTTCCAACCGCTGGCGGGATTGTTCCGCTTCTCTGGAAAGATGTTCGCTGATTCCCTGCATTTGCCTTGCGATTTTGGTCAGATCTAGCATCCGTTCCCCCTGGGTATAAAATAGCCCGTTGTTGCTTTTGCTGTATTTATTTTATAGCCCAGGGCCGGACCTTTTGATGATTGGGGACCGAGTTAAGGCCAAACGGAACAGTCTTGACCGAAGGTAGATAAGGACAAGAGTTCTATCCCGGAATTGTTCTGTGCTGCTGCGCGATCGCTGGGGGTATTATATCCCCAGTCTGCTAGATATAATTTGACTGCTGTCAGGTCCAGTTGTTTTTGGACGGATTCTAAGGTTTTTAAGCGGTCTTCTACAAACCAAATGGTTGGGGTTGGGGTGATTTTTCCCAGGAGTTCTCTGAGAATTTGGTGTTTGGGACGCTTGACATTTTTGCCAAATACGCAGTCTTCTGGGAGTTGGATGCCTTGTTGTTGCAGCAGCGATCGCACGAAGCGTTCTTCTTTGGTGGTGATGATCACCAGTTGCTGACTGGAGGCGAGGTAGCTTTGCAGGCGATCGATGACTCCCGGATAAAACCGATGCAAACTCAACCAGCCGGTGAGATCTTCGGCAATCCATTCATCCCGGACGCGATCGACGATCGCCGCTAACTCAGTCGGGTCTAATCCTTCAGCAGTAACGATTTGCGAACAAATTGCGGGCCAGTTTTCTAATATTTGGTCAGGGTTGGTTCCTAAAAGCAGCGATCGCACCAGGACTGGCATCTCCCATCCGGTTTCGATCGCCGGTCTGAGTTGATAAAATAAGGGCGCGATTTCTTCCGGGGGGAGGCGATCGGCATTCTGCCAGATTTGGCAATACGATCGCCACGTGGTTTGGAAATATTCGATTAATCCGTCACAAATGACGCCATCAAAATCAAGGGCTAGAATTGTCGGAGGGTTAGACACAATCAGATTTCAGGGTAGAGAATCTCCTTGCCAATTTTCCCACAAATGGCGGCAGGCTGTCAGAATTCATTCCAAAACAAAAGACCCACTTTTTAATAAAAAGTGGGTCTTTTGTTTAGACGCTTTCACACTGATAGCAGACGCCTTCATTCAGTGATTTTCTGAACTAAGCTATAAATCAGAACTCTGATTTATAGCGTTGTAGTCAACTGGGGCGGAAGGATTCGAACCTCCGGATGCCTGGACCAAAACCAGGTGCCTTACCGCTTGGCGACGCCCCATTTCTCTGACCTTAAACATACTAACAGATACCTCCCTGGTTTTGTCAACTGTTTTTATAAAATTTTTTTTCCAGGGGTCTTGGAGGAGATGGGGAAAATGTTTGTAGTAACGACTTCAGTCGTTACCGCGTGACTTGGCGTCAGCCAAGTCACGCACCCCTGTCTGGATCCTCTAGTCTCTTTATAGGTGCTTAGGGAACTCCAAAAAATAAACTCTCCAAAACGTTCGTTCGTAGTGATGGATCAACGGAGTAGCGCCGTCAATGTAGGGGCGCAATGCGCAGGCCCTCCG
>NZ_JAMXOT010000113.1 GCF_024220515.1 Oscillatoria sp. HE19RPO | reverse complement strand
CGCAATGCTTGCGCCCTCTTTTGGGCGCAAGCATTGCGCCCCTACATTGAGAAGGCTACTCCGTTGATCCGTTACTACGAACGAGGGTTGTTTGGAGATTTTATTTTTTGGAGTTCCCTACAGTGATTTTTTCAGTCGGTTTCAACCGACTGTAGGGGCGCTTCGCGAAGCGCCCCTACAGGCGGGGGTTTGAACCCCCGCCGGTTGTTGCTACCCGCCGGTTGTTGCTACCCGCCGGTTGTTGCTATCCGCCGGTTGTTGCTACCCGCCGGTTGTTGCTATCCGCCGGTTGTTGCTATCCGCCGGTTGTTGCTACTACGAACTAAGAGAACGACTGAAGTCGTTACTACGAACTTGGGAGGGGGCTGGGGGTGGGTGGGCTTGTGACAGTTTATGAAGTTGGCTCTGGGCGATCGCCTAATTGAGAAAAGATGGCGCATAATCTGGGTAAGCACTATGAGGGCCTACCCATGTCTGCTGACTCTGAGCTACCGATCGAACTTGAAGTAAAACTCCGACTGCGTGAACCCGGTCTCTTGGCAAAGCTCGATGCTTTAGTGAGTCTGGGTTTGCTCTCGGATGACCGGGTAAAAGTGTTGTGCCGAACCTATCTGAGCGAACCGTTGCCGGAACCCCAGGTGATTGCATCACCGATCGCGCAGAAGGTGGAGGAGAATGAGTGGGTTCCTGAACCTCTACTCCCTCCCGTATTATCTCCTGTCGCCGCAACTAAAACGGCGACTCCCGCTAAACCTCAATGGATACAGTCTCTGATGGCGGAACTGAGTGTTCGCTGGTTACTGTTTCTGGGGGTATTTATGGTGGTACTCTCCTCTGGGGTACTTGCTGCAACCCAGTGGGAGCGATTTCCCCCAGCAGGTCAGTATTTGGTCTTATTTGCCTATACTCTGATTTTTTGGGGAGTGAGTGTTTGGGCACAGCGCCAGTCTCAATTACGGCTGACGGCTCAAACTTTGCAATGGGTGAGTCTGTTGCTGCTGCCGGTGAATTTTTGGACGATGGATGGGTTTGGGTTGTGGCGATCGCCTTTGGGATGGGTGGCGATCGCCCTTGCTGCACCAGTCCTCAGTTTCATCGCTTGGCAGGTGCTTCCCCGGGTATTGGGTACCGATCGTCAATCCCGACGCACTCTGTTTCCCCTGGCGGTTTACCCTGTCTTGTGTTATCTCCATTGGGGATGGTCATTCCCGGGATTGGCAACGATCGCCGTTTATCTCGGCACGATCGCCACTGCTTTAGCTACCCTGTCTCCCGGAAAGAGAAAATCCGGTGTGAACTCCCAATCCCCCTCACCCTCGAATCTTCAGCCTGTTAAGATTCTCCTGTTCTCCTACGCTTTAGCCATTCTCTGTGGACGGGCAGTTTTTGGCATCGGAGTGCCGATCGCTGAGTTAGGATTGGCGATCGCCATTGGCGGTTGGATCATCTTGGAATCGGATCTCACAAAAGAACAGCCCAAAATTAGAGAACCCATACCCCCAGTTGTCCCCCAAGCGGAAGGGGATATTCTCCCGTGGGAAGTGACCGCTAGACCCCCTCAACTCTTCGGTTATCTGGGGGGATGGTTGATGTTTGCCGGTTGGTTAGTTTCTGTGGGAGAGCAACCTTGGCAGGCGATCGCCATTAGTGCTTTAGCCTTGTGGTGGTTGGGTCGTCGCCTCCCCCGATTTTTCCACTTGTTTGATACCATTGCAATTTTTACAATTACCTTACAAGGCTATTGGTTAATTCGCGATATTATTCCCCCAGCCGTTCGCACCAGCGCGATCGCCACCGGGGCGCAACTGGCTCAGGCACAACAGAGTCCCTGGGCATTGCTGGGCTTAACCTTCTTTCCCTATCTCCTCTTTGTCGTCTGGCTCACCGACTGGTTGTATCATCGCCCACTGGCTCAATTAGAGCAGGGTGCGAAAGTTTCAGCTAAAGCCGGGGATATTTGGGCCTTGGGATTTGGGGTCATTCTCACCCTGTTGAGTATCCCAGTCTCTTCCATGCGATCGCTGAATTTATTGGCTTCTACTCTCACTCTAGCCGTAGTGACCGATCGCCGGTTAAGCTGGCGAACCCACGGCCCCACTCCTGCTCGTCCCATCCGTCCCGGAGAGTTTGGACCGTTTGACTTTTTGGTTTATTTAAGTCATATTAGCGGATTGCTGGCCTTCTTGTCCTTTGTCCATTGGGGATTTCCTCAGTTACCCATCTTCCTTTGGGGGCTAATTTTACTCGCCCTCGCCCTCGCCGAATGGGCAGTCTCTCTCACTTTAGAATTAAAGCCAGATTTGGCTTTGAATCTGCGGATTGCGGCTTGGATTGAAAGTTGTTGGCCCGTTGGGTTAGGACTGGCTAGTTTAAGTTATGTCTTCTGGGTGGGAAATTATGATGGGTTATCCTATCTGGATGCCTCACATTGGGGACTTCTGTGGTTTGCGACTCCCTTGGCATTGACAGGCATCGCACATTTTTCCCCCGATCGCCGCCCGGTGGCAACGGGTTTGAGTATCACGACGTTAATTCTGGCCCAGTTTTTAGTATTCTTGACCCCGGCAACCTGGTTAGTGGGATTGGGAATTGCCACGGTGTTGATGGTGGTGAATACCCGGTTATGGCAACATACCGCTGTGGCAGCGATCGCCATTGGGTTTGGATTAGGTTTTGTGTTCCTGTTCTTAGACATGGGGGGATTGGGATTACCCTCTGTTGCTGGAGAGGGTTGGTTTGTTGTCTATGCGATCGCCCTGGCTGCTTTGTGCGGCAGTTATGCCGTGACGATACAGCGTTCCAGTTCCCTGGCTCAAGTTTATGCAAAAGCCTATCAAGGATGGGCGATCGCATTGGGAGGTTTGGCATTAACGGCGATTTCTGTTCATGCCTATAGTCTGTATTTCTGGGGATTTTTCTGGGGATCTATGAACTCCTCGGTGCCGATTTTAATCGCCACGATTTTAATCGCACTCACCCTCACCTATCGGATGTGGTTATCTCCAGCCGCTTGGACCTTTTATGCCTTGGGTTGGGCGGTTGAATTAATCGCAGCGGAAACCTTGATATTTTTCGGGCGATCGCTGATGAGTTTGGCGATCGCAAACCTGATTCTCGGACTGGTTGGTGCCTTGGTGGGTGAGTGGTGGATTCGTCGCACTGGTAGTCCTCTGCGCACCAGTTGGAAGGTAATTCCGTTAATTTATGGGCTGTTGGGACAGGCGTTACGGTGGGGAACAGTCACCAGTTGGAGTGGATTGACCACCTTGACATTGGTGGTAATTGCCTTAACTATTGGACGTCACAGCCGGGAAATGAAACCCCTGGTTTATTTAGCCTTAATTGGCATTTCTGTTTCGGCTTATGAGTTTCTCTATTATCAAATTGCGGGGTTACCGGACCCGGTTCAATTCATTGCGATTGCAACTTTGGGTGCGGCGATTGTGTATAACTATCGCTGGCTGGAACCTTGGTTAACGGATTACCTGAATTTGACGAAGCAGGAAGTGGAATTTTTTGCTCACACTCACTGGGGTTTAAGTAGTTTTGTCTGGTTGAGTGCGATTATCCTGTTTGCAGACAGTGCCACAGCAGTCAGTTCCCTGGGGTCGATTGACCTGATTGGGGTGGGAACTGGGGTATTTTTAACCAATTATGCCCTCCTCCAGGGTCGGTTTGCGGAATTCAAGGAGGGTGAAGATGATCCCCGCGATCGCCCCGAAGCGGTTAAAACTGCTGAAATTTGGGTGTATATCGGTATGGCTGAATCTGCTGCCGTTGGCTTTTATTTGTTTGGATATCTTCCCAGCAATTTACAGGAGATGTTGATCGGTTGGGGAGGTGCGATCGCCTGTGTTGGTGCGTACTTCTTAGATGTTTTCCCCTGGGATCAGTGGGGATGGCCCCTGAGACCCTGGCGGGTGATGGCGCGACTCCTCCCGGCATTGGCGATTATCACCACGGGACTCGGGTTGTTCGGGGACATCGATCAAGTCTGGTCAGTTTCTGCCCTGATCGTCGCGGCTTTTTATGTGTTCCTGAGTTTTTTCCATCGTCAAATTCGCTTGACTTATTGGAGTGCGATCCTAATCAATTGGGTGATTTTACGAGGGCTTTTGGAGGCATTCGTCACTGAACCGATCGCCTATATGATTCCCATTGCTGCTGGTATCTTATACTTTGCCCAGGTTGAACCGACCCTCCAACCCGGCGATCGCAAAGAACTCCGGCACTGGATTCGGATATTGGCGATCGGTAGTATCAGCTTTACCTCCTTAATCACCAATCACTGGCTGATTGCAGGCATCGTCAGTTTATTGATGGGAGTGGCTGGATTAACCTTGAGAATCCGCGCCTTTCTCTATGTAGGAACCGTTACCTTTTTACTCAATGCCATCTATCAACTGATTATTCTCAACTCCCTGTATCCATTTCTGCGATGGGTAATTGGATTATTGGTGGGAATTGGCTGTATTTGGATTGCTGCAACGGTGGAAACTCGTCGAGAACAATTGGTGACGATTCTCCAAAATTGGCGAGTGGAGTTAGACTCTTGGGATTAATCCTAAATCCGGTACTCTTCGCCAAAAACCCGCACCCGTCAACGGTGGGGCGTTTGCGGACAAAGCCCGCCTGCGCGGGCTAATCTAATAGAGCAATTTAGGACTGCTATAGGAGTGCGAGCATCTTGCTCGCTATTAAGACAAGCGAGCAAGATGCTCACACTCCTAAGACTTGGTGTATTAATTTGTAGGGGCGCAATGCGCAGGCCCCTGGGGCGCTTCGAGAAGCGCCCCTACAGGAAATAACGATTTGTCATCAAATTTACCTCTTGGACAGGCGCTTCTCGAAGCGCCCCTACATGAAACAATGATTTGTCATCATTAAATTTACCTCTTGGACAGGCGCTTCTCGAAGCGCCCCTACATGAAACAATGATTTGTCATCATTAAATTTACCTCTTGGACAGGCGCTTCTCGAAGCGCCCCTACATGAAATAATGATTTGTCATCAAATTTACCTCTTGGACAGGCGCTTCTCGAAGCGCCCCTACATGAAACAATGATTTTTCGTCATCATTAAATTTACCTCTTGGACAGGCGCTTCTCGAAGCGCCCCTACATGAAACAATGATTTTTCGTCATCATTAAATTTACCTCTTGGACAGGCGCTTCTCGAAGCGCCCCTACATGAAACAATGATTTTTCGTCATCAAATTTACCTCTTGGACAGGCGCTTCTCGAAGCGCCCCTACATGAAACAATGATTTTTCGTCATCATTAAATTTACCTCTTGGACAGGCGCTTCTCGAAGCGCCCCTACATGAAACAATGATTTTTCGTCATTAAATTTATCACCTTGACAGTCTAGCCAAAAACCCGCACCCTCAAGGGTGGGGCTATACGGACAAAGCCCGCCTGCGCGGGCTAATCTAATAAAGCAATTGTAGAGTGGGAAAAAGCCCACCTTACTGTGAAGAGTTGGGAAAAAGTCCACCCTACAATTGCTAAACTACTCTTTTGCTTGTAATAATTGTTGATTGCTTCTAAACTCATGATTAAATCCATTGATGGCGCTCACCCCCCTTTAGAATTTATTCCCCCGAATTTTAATCCTTTGATGTTGCAGTTAGCGAAATTTGTGATGCCCTGGTGGAGAAAATTTCGCACCCCAATTACCCAGATTAACACAGAAAATGTTGAGCAGTTGGTGGAACTGTATCAGCAGTTTCAAGGGGAAAAAGTTCGCTTTTTGATGGCTTTTCGCCATCCGAGTACCTACGACCCTTTTCCCATTTCTCACTTAATTTGGCAGGCAGTTCCCCAAGTGGCGCAGTCTAAAAATATTGCGATCGCTTCTCCGGTGCATTTTCATTTTATGTACGATCGCGGCATTCCGTTATGGGCGGGACAATGGTTGGAATCTCTCTTACCCAAACTGGGAGGAACTCCGATTGTCCGGGGAAAAATCGACCGGCAGGGGTTGCGATCGGCGCGGGAACTGTTTGCGAAAGGTCAATTTCCTCTCGCGGCTTCTCCGGAAGGGGGCACCAATGGACATAATGAAATTATTAGTCCGTTGGAACCGGGAATTGCTCAGTTGGCATTCTGGTGCATGGAGGATTTACAAAAGGAAAATCGCAGTCAGCGCGTGGCAATTCTCCCGATTGGAATTCGCTACAAATATGACAAAGAAGACTGGGATGCGGTGGCGGAATTACTGACTCAAATGGAGTTGGATTGTGGGTTGTCTCCTCTTTCTGGAGAAATGGGACAAGAAGAGGTTTCCTCGGCTTCTCTCCCATCACTTTACCCGCGTTTAATTCGATTGGGACAACATTTATTGTCGTTAATGGAGGATTTTTATCGCCGGTTTTATCATCGAACTTTATCCGATATTCCCGGAGAAACGCATGATTTAACCACTCGATTGCCTGCATTGCTGGATATGGCATTACAGGTGGCTGAGGAGTATTTTAAACTGCCGTCTAAGGGAACGGTAATTGACCGATGCCGACGCTTAGAACAAGCGGGATGGGACCGGATTTATCGAGAAGATATTGAGGATATTGAGGCGTTGTCTCCCTTGGAACGAGGATTGGCCGATCGCGTGGCGGAAGAAGCCAATTTGCGAATGTGGCACATGAGATTGGTGGAATGTTTCGTGGCGGTGACGGGACAGTATGTGCGAGAAAAACCCACCTTTGAACGGTTTGCAGAGACGACGTTGTTGGTGTGGGATACCATTGCGCGGATTAAGGGAGAACGTCCCGCTTCTCGTCCGGAATTAGGGAAGCAGTCGGTTCAGTTAACCATCGCTGAACCGATTTGGGTGAGCGATCGCTGGGATTCCTACAAAAGCAGTCGGCGATCGGCGATCGCTGATTTAACCCAAGACTTGCGATCGGCTTTAGAACAAACCATTGCCGGTTGAGGCGGTGGATAAACCCCTAATAGCCTGTAGGGGCGCTTCTATGAGCGCCCCTACAATTGCTTTAGCCCGCGCAGGCACCGCTTCGTCTGTATAGCCCCACCCTTGAGGGTGTGAGTTTTTTGGAAAACCTTACCGGCGAAGCAGGTGTTCCCGAGGCGCAATGCCGGGATTGATCATACGGGATAACTCTTCTTCGGATAATTGGCTGATTTCATGATTCAATTCTTCATCGCTAAAGCTATAGCCTCGTTCTTGAGCTAATTTTTTGATAGCTGCTGGATTTTTAGCCGCTTGCATTTGTTGTTGAAGTGCTAAATCTTCTTTAACTGCTTTGAACAGGGCTGCTGCATTTTTCTGAGTCATAAATCTAAACTCCTGGTTAATCAAGTTTTAAAAAGTTGCCGCCCAGGGGAGCATCTATCCCCACAATTGATGCACAATTGATCGGGGGTAAAAGAGGGTAGAAAACACCCATACTCTTAAACTAGGTATCTTTGCCCTCTTGACTTAGGATGTCGGCTGAACGACTGATGTAGTGACAGCATAAACGATTTGAACTAAAAATTCATGATTCCTTGACAAAAATTAAAGATTTTCGAGAGAATTTAACATAACTTAAATATTGGCTGTGATAAAATGCAAAATTTCTGGAAACCTATCACCGAATTTCAACTCATCCTGAGCAAAACTGCCGATCGACTCCCCGGGTCCCTCGGGAATTGGTGGGAAAACGGGGATCAACTCTGTGAAGAGGGAGACCAAAGAATTTATAGTGGAGGGGCAGAAAATCATAAAAATTAAGATTGTGAAAGCGATTACTCTCCTCGGATCCACTGGTTCAATCGGGACTCAGACCTTAGATATTGTGGAACACCACCCCGATCGGTTTCGGATTGTGGGGTTAGCGGCGCGGGGGAATGTGGAACTGTTGGCGCAACAAATTCGCCAATTTCGCCCGGAAATCGTCGCCCTCTGTATAGAAGATAAGCTGCCGGAACTACGCGCGGCGATCGCAGATTTGGACCCGCAACCGATCCTCCTGGCGGGAGAACAGGGTGTGGTGGAAGTGGCGCGTTATGGCGATGCGGAAGCGGTTGTCACAGGAATTGTCGGTTGTGCGGGTTTGCTTCCCACCATTGCGGCGATCGAAGCGGGTAAAGATATCGCTTTGGCAAACAAGGAAACCTTGATTGCCGGGGGACCTGTGGTCAATCCCCTGATTGAGAAGCATGGAGTGAAGTTACTCCCGGCAGACTCGGAACATTCGGCAATCTTTCAATGTTTGCAAGGGGTCCCGCCTGGGGGGTTGCGTCGGATTATTTTGACCGCTTCCGGGGGGGCCTTCCGCGATTGGCCGGTGGAGAAATTAGCCACCGTGAAAGTGGCGGATGCACTGAAGCATCCCAACTGGTCAATGGGTCGGAAAATTACCGTTGATTCAGCGACTTTGATGAATAAAGGATTAGAAGTCATTGAGGCGCATTACTTATTTGGAATGGATTATGATGATATTGATATTGTGATTCATCCTCAGAGTATTATTCACTCTTTAATTGAGTTACAAGATACTTCGGTTTTAGCCCAATTGGGTTGGCCGGATATGCGTCTGCCATTGCTTTATGCCTTGTCTTGGCCGGAGCGAATTTATACGGATTGGGAACGATTAGATTTAGTGAAAGCGGGAGATTTGACCTTCCGATCGCCCGATCATCAGAAGTATCCCTGTATGCAATTGGCTTATGCTGCGGGTCGCGCCGGGGGTTCTATGCCTGCGGTTTTAAATGCAGCCAATGAGCAGGCGGTTGAGTTATTTTTAGAGGAGAAAATTGAGTTTTTGGAGATTCCTCGGGTGATTGAACGGGTCTGCGATCGCCATCAGGCGGATAACTGTGCCGAACCCGGTTTAGAGGAGATTCTAGCTGCCGATCGCTGGGCGAGACAAGCCGTTTTAGAGGCAAGTGCTACCCTGAAAGCTGAGGCTAAATCCTTCACCAGTGGGGTCAAGCCATTGGGAAGTGCGACTCCAGCAACCGCTGGATAGTCCAGTTTTCACCGGAAAAGCCCCACCCGTTCTGGGTGAGGGCTTGATTTTCAATCCGGTAAAGGATAAAAGAGCGAGTAAACTTATAACTTATGCCTAGCCATTTTTTTCTGGAATCCAAGTAAGCCATGAAGAATCTTTATCCGAACATTGCTCTGTTAGGACTCCTCGCGGTTTTAGGGGGAATTTCTCCGGTTTTGGGGACAACGGTATCCCCAGGAGTAATCGCCCAAAATAATGCTCAGAATTGGCTGACTTCCGCACAGCAAAAAGCCAGTCAGGGGGATTTGCAGGGGGCGCTTCAGGATTATGCTCAGGCGATCGCCCTGAACCCCAATAGTGCGGAAGCCTATATTAGTCGGGGGAATTTGCTGTCACGGACTGGGGATCAAGCCGCTGCGATCGCCGATTATACCCAAGTGTTACGGTTAAATGGGAACAACATTGATGCCTATATTGGGCGCGCCAGCGCCCATTCGATGATGCAAAATTATGATGCAGCCCTGGAGGATTATAATGCTGCATTACGGCTGAATTCCAATTATGGTGAGGCTTATATTGGTCGCGGTGGGGTCTATGCTTTCCGGGAAGAGTATAAAAAGGCAATGGATGATTTTAATCAAGCCTTGCGTCTGAATCCCGCTGAAGCGGCTGCTTATTATAATCGCGGTGGTGTCCAGTTATTGCAGGGCAAAAACCGAGAGGCGATCGCTGATTTTCAACAGGCGGCAGAACTGTTTCGCGCTCAAGGTAACATGGCTTTAGCCCAGCGTTCAGAAGCTATTGCTAATCAAATTCAACAAGGTAATTAACCTATCCGAGTTTTCAGTTAATGTCAATTGATTTACTGATTATTATTGCGGCAATCGTTGTTTCTTGGCTCATTTTTACTTGGCTGGTCACCGTCCTCAAAGCCACGGTCAAAACCGCGATTTTGATGGCCTTGTTAGTGTTAGGATTGCAGCTCATTTTTGGCATTGGCATGACTGATTTATGGAGTCCGGTTCAAGGCTTTTTATCTCAAACCTGGGAAAAAGGGGAAGAACTGTTAGCCCCATTCTTCGGAAAATAACATTTCGGGGGTTTACACCCTCAGCCGGTTCTCCGGTTGAGGGGGATAATCAGGGGGTGGTATGAATGACCACTGCACCATTTCAGTGATTCCCTCTCCCGCTGATTTCTACAGGGTAAGATCCAGAGATTGACGAGAGTCACTTCCGGGCAAAGCCTCGGTTTACCGCGCATTTGTAGATGCTCCGGTTCAACTCTCACGGTCAGGGTAACATCATTTAACTCCCTTTGTGGGTCCATTCCATCTCATTCAGGGCAAGCATCTACAGGTCATCCTATCTGACTCATTCCAGGTTTAATTCTCCCTTATTGACGCATTTAATTGTTATGATTAATTTAGTTTGTCCTACCCTCAATCTATTTGTTTATCATCTCCAGGAAGAATGGGTTAGGGATGCAACTCACCCTGAATATTCCGGTTTAAGTATTTTAGAACAATTTACCCAAACCCTAGGGCAGTATTGTGGCGATCGCAGCCGTCTATCTCAGCCCAACCCCATTGATTTTTTAGAAGTAACCCATTTCGATAAATCCGCCGTTGAATTTGAGGGTAAACTCAACACAGAAAACCGGATTAATGGCTCAGTTTGTCAATTTGCCCTCGATGAAAATTATGGATTGACGTTGAATCTATCCGTCGATGGCAAGTTTATTGGCCCTGAATTAGTCCAATGCCTGGATGTGATGTTGACCTTGATTCCAGAATTAGATAACCTACCGGGTAAATTAGGACAAACTTTGATGGTATCCGGTTGGGTAGAAAATCCGGAGAAGGACGAACGCGAGATTCTCGCCAATGATGTTTACAAAGCCTTAATCAACAAAGGATGGCAATATCAAGAAAAAGGTCAATTTTTAGGAGGGACAGTCTTTGAGTTTTGGCGTTCTTCCCCCCAACGTTGGGAAAAAATGGAAGCCGCGAGTCATCTGGTCCTGATTCTATATCCCAATCAAAAAGCAATGGAAACTGGGGCTGAATTCCATCAGGATTGGAAAGCGTTATTTTGCTACCGGAATAAAATCCTCTGGGCTTACGGTCAAAGTCGGGAATTGAAAGAACAAATGGTTGCGGAATTTAATGAAATGTCCGCTTCGATTAAAGAATTATATAATTTAGAGTTCTCTGAACTGAAGTTGGCTTTGCAAAATAATTCATTAGCGTTATCAAATTTTATTAAAAATATTAATAGCATTGAAGTGAGGCAGCATGAAATAGACCTAAATTTACATCAATATGAAAAATCCGTTCAATCCATTGCTAAAAAAGCCGGAACTGTGTTTCAAGTGAGTAATGATTTTAAATTTTTACAAGAGTTTAGTGCCATTGTTAAGGCTAAGTATCAAAAGCAAATTGAACAAGATTATGCCAGTTTGCGTCCGTATTTGAATATCCTAGAAAATCTTCGGGGAACAATTACCTCCATTGTGGAGATTTCCCAAGCACAAAGCGATCGCCATTTCCAAACCTTTGCTTGTCTCGCCGGGACCGGAATCGGGACTGCTGCGGTTGTCGCTTCCTCCTCCCCCGCTTGGGTGATTCCCCTCAAAGAATCCCCGACGATCGCCGCGACGCTGAATCAGTTAAAAGTCCCGGAACCCTGGACCAATTTTAGCCTCGCTTTGTCCTTGAGTGCGATCGCCGGGTTGCTGGGATGTCTCGTAGCATCGGTTTTCATCGCTTGGTTATGTCCAAAACGCCTCTGGAATAAAAGCGATCGCCTGCGGTGAGTCTCGCTGATTCCTGTCATTTCATCACTCATCCACCCAACCGGCATTTACCAATCATCCCGTCGGCGGCGATCGACTTGCCAATCATCCTCGGGTTCATCTCCTAAATAACGAACCAATGGTGCTCGTTCTGGATACTCTTCCCGATCGCGAGTGACGGGTATTTTATCATAATCCCGGTCATAATCCCGGTCATAATCCCGGTCATAATCGGGTTCATACCCTTCTGGAACATCATCGTAATAATCATCCTCCTCGGACTCAAATGCCTCTTTCAACGGATCAACCACTCGGGCGATCGCATCTTTGACAAAAACCTTGACAAACTCCTCCTTTTTCGTCAATTGAAATTGTCGCTGCACCACTTCCGTGATTCCCCCATCCCCCCAATCTTGGTCATGGCGGAAATATTCAATAAAACTTTTTCCAGCAATTCGGGTTAAATAAGCTGCCGTTACCCCTTGAATCGCTTTCCCCACCACAAAGGTTCCTAAATTTAACTGTAACGCTGCCGTGACTAACTTAATCGCCCCTTCCACAATCCCTAAACTCGCCAGAGTTTTGCCCAAAGACAAGGCTAATTCCCGTCCGCGATCCAGATTAATTTCACAGCCATAAATTTTGCCAATTTCTACCACCATTTGAGCATTAACAGCAGCCGTGGCGAGGACATCAATCACCGGGACCGGAGTACAAGCAATCACCCCTGCGCCAATCCATTGAAAGCGATCGACCACTTTTTCCGCTTGGCGACGCCGCTGGGAATCAATTAAGCGGCGCGCTTCTTCCCCAAGGCGTTGGGATTGTAATAAAATATTATCTGCAACTAAATCCTCCCCTTCTGCCCGCAAAATTGCTGCCATCCGCCGAATTAAGGGCATGATATCCGGGTCCGCTTGGAAAACCCCCCCATTATCTAAAGGAACCGCTTTAGGATTCGCCGCGATCGCCACCACATCCATTGCGGAAATAAATCCGGTGACTCGTTCCCGGAGTTTGGCTAAAATATATTCTCGTTCTTCGTCGGGATAGAGGTCAATTTTATTTAAAACCACAATGGACCGTTTGCCAATTTGGGCTAAAACTTCCAAGGGTTGATGTTCCGATCGCGTTAAATCATTATCAACCACGAATAATAATAAATCCGCTTCCGTTGCCAGCGATCGGGCCAATTTTTCCCGTTCCGTTCCGGCGACTCCTGCCTCTAAAATTCCCGGAGTATCCGTAATCACAATTTCCCGTTCCAGTCCTTGCAGTTGCAACCGATAGGTTTCTCCCACCTCCGTTGTTCCCATCGGTGCATCCACTCGTCCCACCATCCGTCCTAACAGAGCGTTAATCAGAGAGGTTTTACCCGCAGATCCCGTCCCGAAAATCACCACCTGAATGTTTCCTCGGGAGAGATTTTGTTCTAATTCGCGCGATCGCTGCAATAATGCTTTTTTGGTGACTTCATCTTGGATGCGATCGACCTGTTGACGGACCACCCGCAGGGTTTGTCCTGCGGCATCGGACTTGCGTTCCGGAATTTTGATCCGACGTTTTCCCCGACCCCGACGGGACGAAGAACCTCCGGCAAACAGTTGCAGATAGTAAATAAATGCCCCAATCAGGACGATCAGCAGGGCGATCACCAGCAACAGCAGCAAGGTTGCCAGCATCGGGGCGGTAAAGCTAATCTGCACATAAAGCTGGTAAATAGAGCTCACCAGCCAGAGGACCATCCCCAAAATGAGGATGATTCCGGCGAATAGGGGTAACAGACGAGTTAAACGCATGGGAGTGGGTGATGGGATGGAGTCTGCTTTGATCTTAATGCGTGGCTTGGTGGATGTGGCGGCAAGGGGAGAACCCAGAGGGCGATCGCGCCTGGGTATTGGGGCGGGATAGTAGGACTAGAAACCGGGTTTTTATGCAGAATCTTGGGCAAGAAAGCCGGGTTCTAACCGTTATGGCACTGGGCTGTTGAGGGCAGGATTAGGAGTGATTCTCAGAGTGTTCAGGGTTATCCAAGAGACTTTCGGCCTCTTTTTGGTGACAGCGATCGAGGTAAATTTGGGCGACGGTATCTCCGGGGTAAAGATTCAGACAGCGTTCAAATAGAACTTGTGCTTCTTTAAAATTATTCAAATAAAAAAATAAAATCCCTTGTTCAAAGTCGGCTCGGGTGGTTAATTTCCCTTCGCGAACCTCTGGCAAGTCGGCATCAAAGACTTCGTAGACGGTGACTTCTTGGGATTTGCCTTTGACCGTGACCCGATCGATCAGGCGAATGTGATAATCATTGGGATTTTCTAAGTTAATAAAGGTTTCTTGGGTAATTAATAAGGAAACTCCATAGGATTTTGTGAGGGTTTCAATGCGGGAAGCTAAATTGACTGCATCTCCAATGACTGTGCCATCAATGCGGTTTTGACCGCCTACGGTTCCTAGCATTAAGGAGCCGGTATTGATGCCAATTCCTATTTTAATTTGAGGTCGTCCGGGGCGGCCTCGGGTGGTGTTATATTCGGCTAGTTTTTCTAACATGGAAATTCCAGCTTTGACGGCATTATCCGGTTCTCCGCCAAATAAGGCCATAATCGCATCGCCAATATATTTATCAATAAAACCATTGTTTTCAATAATGGCGGGTTCGAGGCGGGAAAGGACTCCATTAATAAATTTAAAGTTTTCATCGGGAGTCATGCTCTCGGAGAGGGTGGTAAAGTTGCGAATATCGGAAAATAACACCGACATTTCTTGTTGGACGGCATCCCCGACTTTGACTTCCACAAGGCTTTCATAGCCGAGGAAGGAGAGGAATTGATTGGGGACAAAGCGTTCAGCAACTGCGGTTAATCGTTCTTCGGCGTCTAAAGAGCGTTCTAAATCTTCGTTGAGTTCACAGAGTTTTTGAACGAAGGCTTGCCGTTCGGATTCGGCTTGTTTGCGATCGCTAATATTTTGAAAGGCAACAATGGCAAAGGCGACATTACCTTCTTCGTCATAAATCGGGGTTCCCCATGCTTCAATGGGAATGATTTGATCCCCTTGACGGATTTCGATATCATTGGCTGTGGCATACTCCCCTTTTAAGGCGCGACTCACGGGTAAGTTGGCTAGGGGATAGAGGTGATCCGTCCCAGCCAGATAGTTTTGATAGGGCGGTTGTTTGCCATTCGTGGGCTCCGAGGTGTTGGGTTTGATTCCTAAGATTTCTGTGGCTTTATGATTGATAAAATAGGAGTGGCCTCGGGCATCGACAATGGAAATTCCCACAGGCACTGCTTCTAAAAATTCGGTGAGTTTACGATCGCGATCGCGTAGCATTTTGCGACTGTGATAGTCGGTGACAACAATGGCCGACCCCACTAAGGCGACGAGGGGCGTAACAACGGGAATCCACCAACTGTACAAAAAAGCCACGAATCCAATGGCGATCGTGCTCAATCCTCCCAACATAACATTCAGGAGCAGCAGGGAGGGCCAGAATCTTTTTTGTTCAGCTACACTACTCGATCGCCACCGCCATGAGATCGCGGCACCGACCCCGGACCACACCATAATCCACAACACCTCGACCCCATTCGACCACACCTCTAAAAAGGGTCGTCCTTCTAAGGCTGCACTGAGCATCTGAGAGAGGGTGTTGGCATGGACCACAATTCCCGGGGTCCGTTCTGAGTTGATTAACAGATTGCGATCGCGCTGAAACCCGCTGATATAAGGGGTAAAGAAAAAATCATTCAGGCTGGGGGCGATCGCCCCAATCAGCACAATGCGATCGCGCATCAGATCCGGTGGAATTCGGTTTTCTAAAACATCCGTCATGGAAATCTGTCCGAACTTTTCCAGTGGCCCTCGGTAATTCAGCAACATCTGATACCCTCCGGCATTGGCGCGAACATACCCCCCATCACTGCCACTAAAGGGGACAAATAGGGCTTTTCCCAATCTCAGATGCATCTGCTCTGGATCGATCAGTTCTAAGTGGATGTCTTGTTGTTCCAAATAGATTAAGCTCAAGAGCGCGGGAAAACTCAGCTGGGTTTCGTCCTGTGTATTTTTGTGAGACAACAAAGTTCGGCGGATTTTGCCATCTTCATCCAAGACTACATCGGCAATCCCCACCTGCTCTAAGTTCTTTAAGGTGGGTTGCGCGGCCACCGGGGCACCAATGACTTTTTCTACCCCAATCAGATTATCCGTGGACTCTATCACCTGCACCAGTTCTTGATGTCCTGGCTCCACAGGAAGATCTCGATACAGATCCAAACCAATGGCGGCGGGTTGTTGTTCTTTGATGGTTTGAATTAATTGGGCTAACTGGCGATCGGGCATAGGCCATTGTCCCACGTGGCGGATGTCGGACTCATCAATGGTGACGATGACAATCCGGTCCTCTGCTGCTTCTTTTGGACGCCACCGAAAAAAGCGATCGAGCATTCCCAACTCCTGAGTCTCCAGCCATCCGAGGGAGTTGATTGCGATCGCAATCCCGGCTACCACCGGTGCCGTAACCAATGGAACACGCCATTGCCATACTTTTCGTTTTAAGCTCACTCTGAGCTTCTGGCACATAGATTTCGCTGAACCCAGAATTGATTTCGATCGCCAACAGAAAATCGGTCTTGATATCTAGGTATCATGCCCCAGCTTCTCCCCCACTTTCCATTTTAAGGATAACCCAAGGTTTTCACTGTCCTGATTTATCTCTATCTTCTAGTCTCTTTCCCGGTTCCCCGAATTGCGGTATTCCTGAGGATCAAATCGGTTCAGGAATGAATGGCCGATGGGTGAAATTCTCCGGTCCGATCTGAACTCTCTGAAAAGATTGAAAAACCCGGTTTTTGACAAAACCGGGTTTCTGTGGAACTCATGGTTACACTAAGGGTGTTGAGAACTCTGGGCTAGTCCAGGGTCTTAGGGTTCCAAAATCGGCTCATTGGCAACATTTTCGAGTCCTACAGAGCTTAAAAAGTCTACCCAATCTTGATTGTAGGTTTGGGGTTGTGATTGCCGCAGGTCCGCTAAGGTGGTCACGGCATCATACCAAATTCCCTCGGCTCCGTAGGAAGTGGCCGCTTCAATCGAGTCTACTCCCTGGTAATTATTCAGATTGGCGCTGGGTTCAACTCGCTGTAACCACCCCTCTACCCGGGGACTATCAGCTCGCGCCGGAAGTTCGCAGGCGACCACAAAGGACCACTGATAGGTTGTCCCAATTTCTAAGGCCGGAGCACTTTCCGCAAGGGTGAGGCGGACGATCCCTCCTTCTTGGGGAATGCTGACTTGAGTTTGGTAATAATAATCTTCGGTTTCGTCTTTGAGGATGAAATAGCCTTGCTCTGACTTGGTTTCGGGAACATAGACGAACAACGTGGGTCGCTCAGATACCGTCAACCCTTCCTTAGTCTCCGGCAAAATTGGCATCAACGAAGCACCTTCCGCCATCCCATCTTGGGGGCAGAATGCTGCCTGCCGCGAGGCTCCTCCGGCTGAATCGTTCAGACGTTCATTGGTGGGTGGCTCAAAGGTCACTCTCCTAGCGAGGATTTGAGGACTGGGCAAGGGGGACGAGACTTGTGCGCGACTCGGTAACGCGGCCAGAACAGCTAAGTTGAGAGATAGGGCGATCGAACAGAGTGCCCAGGAACCCTGGTAATTTTGACGGGTCATGATTTTGCTACCTTATTAATGATTCGATGGGGGGACTCAGGGTCAGCGCCTCTCTAAGGTTTCTCAATTTTAGGGATCAAAGGTGCTTTTGACAGCAACGAACCGATCTCTAAAAATAATTTGGCTTAATCGGCAAGTCATCTTCTCACTGGAGTGAGAAATTCTGCTGATTGATTGACTCGATTGGCTTGCCCTGTCTAGGGATGGACTAATAACCACGTTCAAGTGGCTGAATGAATCCCTTGGGATTCGACTCCCAAATCTAGCACCCGATAGGCTTTTATACGATTACTATAACAAGCTAAATTAGCTCTGTCCATAGGCGATCGACCCCTTTGCAAAAATTTTGATTAGACCCTCCCTCAAAACGAGACGACACCGGTCCTGGACAATCCTCCTCAATAGCTTGATAAAAGAGCTTCCAGAGCCAACAGACCCTTGATGACTCTTCATAACTGAGGAAGTCTTCTGGCTGATTCCCGTTGCGAGTTCATCAAAATTTTATAATCCGATGCCTTGAATTCTCTGGCCCAGAGAATTACAAAACTTAAGCAAAATTTTCGATTTCACCGCCTAGATCGGGGCAATTTATGAATTGCCCTGATTGCATTCTAGAGCAAGTCTGGCAACCGTCTGCTCCTCCAAATCAGCAGTGGGAGCATCTTGCTCCCTTTCTAAAGTAGCGAGCAAGATGCTCCCACTCCTTTGCGGTCCAATTCGTTTAGACTCACCATAGATGAGAAAGTAGGGTCGGTGGCGTCAGTCGTGACTTCAATCCATCGGATGAATCCGGCTGCGATCAGAGGACTTAATCCTGATTATTTCCCCGAGTCATCAGGGCCTTTTTTCCTGGATTTCAGCCATTTCTACTCTTTTTATCCTCCCCTTCTGTGTCATGACAAGTGTCATCAAATTGTCACCCTTTAGAGCCAATTTCCCACCAGTACAAACGGTGCCCAATAAAAGGGATGCTCATATTTCGGGTCTTGTAATAAGGTTAGCTGACTCTGCCGCAGGGCCTGAGCTTTACTCATGGGCAATTGTCCAGATTCGGGGAGTCCGTCTTCCGTTGCCACGCCCACCAAATTGCGGTAAAATTCTGTCACTAACATCGCGGTAGATTGGTCATTCACGGCCCAAAGGGTGGCTAAGGTAGACCGCGCACCAGAGCGCACGGCTACCCCAGCTAATCCTAAACCGGCTCGTTTATCTCCGGTAGCGGTTTGACAGGCACTCAGCACCAGTAATTCAATGGGAGTTGCTAACCCCGATTCCCGAGTTCTGAGCAGTTCTTCAAACTCCGTGACGCGAATTTTATCATCCCAAGTCAGAATAAAGGTTTGCTCAGAATCCGAGCTAAATTGACCGTGGGTGGCTAAATGAATCACGGGGAAATCTACGGCAGCAATGGCGGTAACCAGGTTTAATTCAGTAAATTCGCGATCGAGCAAGACTTTGGCATTCGGGACCGAATCTTCAATCTGTTCTAATTCAAGTTGGACCCCGGGTAATGCACTAAACCCCTGCCTTGCATCGGTAATTCCAGCACTGAGGACTTGAATTTTTTCTCCGGTTAAGGGTTGCGGGGCGAGGAGTTGTAAGCCCGGAGTCAGGGCAACATTATAACGTTCAATGACATAGCGATCGCCATCATGGAGGGCTGACATCGGCAGATTTCTCAAAAATCCATCCAGGACAAAAACTAAGGTTTCTACTCCATTTTCTGCTAACGCCGATTCTGCCGGTCGAATCAACCAATCATAGATCTCTTGAGACAATTGTAACCGCTGCCGGTTAGAAAAGGCGGGGTTCAGAAATTGCTGGAATTGCTCTAGGGTCGTCTCAATTTCGGCGGCAGGTTGGATGGTTTCATACTGGATTAGGGGTTGTCCTGAAATGGAGAGAATCACCGCCAAGCGATCGGGCAAAATCATCGGATAAAGCGTCGCCGCTTTCGGGTCAACTTCATCAATTTGCTCCGGTTGCACATCCAAACAGGCATCTTTAAAATAGTTATCCAGTTCTGCCAGTTGCAGGGATTCAATCGTGGCGCGAGCTTGTTTGAGGTACTCCTGGGCGGGTTTTTGTTCCACTTGTTTAGCGCGATCGAGCAATAAACTCACCAATTGTCGATAGAGGGGTTCGACGCGATCGCGGAAAGAAAACTGCACCTGACGATCAATCGCCACCAAATCACTCCGCAGGGATTGTAAGCTATTCACCGCTTCACTATAAGCGGCGATCGCCCCGGGTTTATCCCCAGTTTGAATCCGCAGTCTTCCTAATTGCCATTGCCATTGATAAGCAATATCAGACGCTTGAATCTTTTGAGCAATATTTAAGGCAGCTTCGCTATACTGTCGCGCTGTCTGAATGTCCCCCTTTTCCTCATAAATTCTCCCTAAATTTCCCAAGGCATAAGACTCCGCCCGTCGATCCGTAATTTCCCGAGCAGCAATCACGGCTTTTTCTAATAAGGGAATCGTTTCCCCAGTCTGCAATTGCCCAATGGGATTTTCTTCTTCCTGTCCGAGGCAATTCGCTTTTTGCTGTTCCAAGCAAATTAAATTTTGAGCCAAATTCACTTGGGCATAAATCCCCGGGCGAGAGGCAGCTAACAGGGAGAGGGGTTCAGGAATTTCCGGAATCAGTTGGCGGGCTTGTTCCCAATTCCCCGTTTGAATCAATAAACTGAGTTGATTTAATTGGGATTGCAGTTTAACTAGAGGAGATTGACTGGCACTGTCCGCCGCCTTTTGATAGAAGCTCATTGCTTCCTCTGAATTATTTAAAGCCCGTAACGTATTGGCTAAACTTAATAAAATTGCCCCAGTTTGTCCTGTGGAGTTTCCGCTAGTTTGTAACCCTAAGGCTTGGCGTAACAAACGTTCCGATTCTTGGAATGCCCCACTGGCTCGCCGGACCTCTCCCAGGTTCAATAATCCTACGGCTTCAATGGAGCGATCGGACTGGTTTTGTAATCGTTGTTCCACCTGTTCTAACAGGGTAGTAGCACGGCGATAGAGTCCTAAGGCTTGCATCGCCCGGGCTTGATTAATTTGGCTGAGAATTTCCCCGGTGGGATCTTGTGCTTGGCGATAAGCTGCGGTGGCTTCTTGCCAAGTGGTTAAGGCCGCTTCTGCATTTCCCCGGAAAAATTGTAAACGACCTTCTGCATTTAAAATTTGGGCGCGGACGGTTTCACGATCGCCCCGATTGCCTTGAGAAACTTGGGCAATGGCTTCTCGGGCTGTGGCGATCGCCTCCCTTGCTTGGGGATACTCTCCTAAACTTTGATAGGCTAAGGATAAAAAGCTCAAGGCTTGGGCTTGACCCAATAAATTCCCTTGTTCGGAAAAGGCGATCGCCGCCTGTTCCCAAAACTGCACTGCATCAGCAAACTGTCCCGCTTCATAGCGACTTTTTCCTTGGCTTAATAATTCAGTAACCCCTTGGGCATTCAAACTCACGGAGGATGAGCCATCGGGCATCACCCCCCACGCTACCCGAACACTCAGGCTTAAACTAAAACCCAACAAGGCCACAATAATAAACCGAAATTTCTGCATTTTTTTGATGTCCTTTGGGAATGAATCGTGATTATTTCTTGCACCCGGAAAAATAAAATAAACCTTCTGTATAATTAGACCTCTTGCAAAAAAAATCTATGTTATAATCACAGATTTTGAATTTTAGACTCCAGAGCCAACTCATAATTGTAAAGTGCTGCTGTGCAAATTACACCGGAGGCCATAACGGCGGCGACGATTTCGATAACGACTTGACAAAATTTTGAAAATTTTCAGACTTTTATTAATATCTTCAATCCCTATTATATCTTGGAACAAAGCCAGATTATATTCTTTTTCTAAGGCGGACAGACTCCCATTTCTAGGTTTATTTTTATGAATATAGCTATTAAAATGATATTTTTTTTATTCCTTGATATCCACTATCTTTTAAACTATCGGTTTCAGGATGAAAATGGACTTGACTGTTTTTGAATAAGTTTAAGTCATGGCAATGCCCCGGCCCAAAGTGTAGGCAAATAATCTCTTTAGTTTCTTGATTGATGACTACCTGCATTTTTAGACTGTGGTATTTTTTCTTTCCTGAAAAGTATTTCTTCTGTTTTTTTGGCCGTTCGATTGCTGTTTCTGTGACATCCATTACGACAACTTCTGGATGCCCAAAACCTTTAAGCAAGGCTTTCTTGCCAGGAATCCTCAACTTTCCACTTTTCATCAAAGTGGATTCGATATTAGTGACAATTCGGCACCCTGTTGATTCGGAGACTCTCCAATTTGTGCCGATATGGAAATAGGTTCGATATTCTCGCCAATATTCTAATGCTACTAAGACTTGTTCTTCAAGAGTTAATGTGGTTCGACGTACTCGTTTATCTTTCGGATTGGCTAAACGGTATTGTTCTATACTTTTTACCATTTCTTTAAAGGTTTGAATTTGGACACCAAATCTCCGTTTAAATTGCTCGGGTTTCAAATTCAGATAAAATAGATTGTTCATGATTAATTTATTGTAGAACTGTAAAATACCTTTTTAGCATTTTATACGTTTTTTAGCAAAAGGTCCTGAGAATTACCTATAACCGGCCATTCACTAAAATTAACCATAAGTTTTTATTATAGCATAAAATTATTTTGCAAGAGGTCTATTGTTCAAGATACCTCCCCAGCTTTCTGACAAGTTTAGGTTTTTGCCAAATAAGAGACCTTTCCCCGGCCCTCTCCTACACTAATCTTGTAGGGGTTTGCTCGCGCAGACTGAGGGTCTTAAGCAAACTGGTACTTGTAGGGCCGCGACTGACTGGTATGAGCAGTAACCCGACCAAAAAGCAACCCGAGGCGTAACAGATGATCCTACCTCGGTTCTGAGACTAGAGAGCGCCAAAGCCCAAATGAGAGTTGGAAACGGTTGCCTCTCCCTCATCCTGATGAGCGAGAGGGGGGTTGAAAAGAACGCCTAACTTTTGAGAAAATGACCAGGTAGCTGACGTAACTTGAGTGAATCATCCCATGAGCGAATTTATTATCCAAGGCAATTTTCGACCCCAAGTCCAAAAAAGTCTAGCGATCGCCTATACCTTGGCCCTCAATAAGCCAAAGCTATCGTTTTCCCAATGCATGGGAAACAGTTTCCGTCAAACGGTTGCCGGTCTATTCTCTCATGACAAAATGAACCCATATGTGATGTTGTCCGGACATATTGAAGCCACAAAGAACCGAGTAGAAAACACAGAAGAGGACTATGTAATTGCCGCCCAAAACACCACCTATTACAACTACTCAGGACAGAAAAAAATGTCCGGGTTAGGAGTCATTCAAGGAAAAATCCGAGGACTCATGCAACACAATGTCCTCCTGGTGGACTCCTCGGGACTCCCTTTAGGAATCTTAGGGCAACAATACTGGACGCGAAAGGGGGGATTAAATCTACCAAAAGGTGAAAAAGAAAGTATTAAATGGCTCAAGGGACAAGGGTGCCATCAATCAGCAAGCGAGTCAATCCAGTAACTGCTTTGTGGCTGTAGAAGATAGAGAAGGAGACGTTTTTAGTTTTTTAAAGGCCCCACGACTGAGCAATGTCGAACTCCTCGTGAGGGTCTATCAAGAGCGTAACTTGGAAATAGTGGGCAGCCAATTCCAGGGTAAATTATCCTCCGTTTCATCCCATTTGAAAGATTATGGAACCGAGCGAGTGAGGATTTATCGTCACAATCGAGAAGTGGAATTAACCCTAAGCTTAAGAGCCGGAGCCGTTAATGTTTATCCTGAGAAAGATTTGAGTCCGTCTAAGCATAAAACCCAAGGTTTATCTTTGGTTGTTGCCCAGGAAATCAGTTGTGTAGATACCCAAACACAAGAAAACTTGTTTTGTCCTAAGGAAGCCGCTACCTGGTATTTTCTGACTTCTCTACCCATTGACAACCCAGAACAAGTAATCAGGGTGACTCGATTTTATGCACTAAGATGGCAAGTGGAACGCTTTTATTACACCCTTAATTCAGGAGCTTTACAGGTGGAAAAACTACAATTTGATGACATTCACACCTTAGTTAATGCGTTGGCTTTTTATTCGGTGGTGGGTTGGCAGCTCTTGGCCCTGACTCATGCGATTAGGAAAAACTCTGACCAAAGTGCTCAGACGGTGTTTGATGAGTCGGAGGTGATGTTGTTACAAAAAGTCTCTTCTAAAAAAATTGTTTCCATTGGGGAAGCCGTTTTAGCTTTGGCTAAACTTATCGGTTTTGCACCGTCGAAAAAACCACCGTTTCCGGGGGTTAAAGTTCTCGCCACTGCTCTTGAGCGATTTTTCTTTATGAAGCTTGGTTATCTGGGTTCCAACGGATTGGCATCGCCTTAGCTCTTGCCCGACTAAAGATGACCCGCGTCCTCCTTGAGTTGAAGCTACATCCGAACGACCAGTCTTACGGAACGTGGCTACGGCCCTCAATGTAGATCATCATGCCTGATCTCGGGTTTTCCGGCACTGAAGCCTTTACTGGGCGCTACACTGGTCAAACGAGTCTCCTTAAACCCTCAAGACTCTTTCCCTACCTGACCCAAAACCCTTACAAGATTAGTCCCTGGGAGGGAAGGGGGGGGGCGGAAAGCCCCTGAGCCTACAAATATTTATTTTTTATATCTCCCTCTCCTCGTAGGAGAGGGCCACCGGAGAGGTCTCTTCCCTGGGGACTAGGCTAGGGAACTGTCCGCTAATTGAGGTAAGGTCAGGGTGAAGCAGGTTTCCCAAGCGGTGGAGTTTTTGATGGGGGTACTGGAGACAGTAATCGAACCATTGAGGTGTTGAACCAAACATTTAACCAGGGCCAAGCCTAAGCCGGTGCCGCCGATCGCCTGTTGGGTGACCCCTTGACCCCGACGAAACTTTTCAAAAATATGGGGGAGGTCCTCGGGGGAGATTCCTGCACCCGTATTGGTTAAGGTCACGATCACTTGGTTTTGTTGTAAATCAATCTGGTGAGAGGCTCGTAAATACACGGTGGTCCCGGGGTCGGAATATTTCCCCGCATTGGTGAGTAGTTCATGGAGGATCCGCTCGAAACTTTCGGCGTCGGTGTTGAGTTTAAAAAATTTCTTGCCAATCCCTTTGGGGGCGCGTTTGGGCAAATCCAAGCTGAGATTTAATCCCTTTTCCTCAAATTTCTCCTGAAACGAGGTAGTGATTTCGTTAAGGACGAGTTTCAGGTCAAGGTTTTGGACATGAATGGTCGCTTGATTGGACTCATACTCCTGAAGTTTGAGCAAATCGCGAACTAAATTGCTTTCTCTGCGCCATTCCGACTCTAGGATATCCAGATAGCGGGTTTGGCGATCGGGGGTAATTCCCGGTTGCCGCAACATCTGGATGGCGACTTTCATGCTGGTGAGAGGGGTATTGAGTTCGTGGGAGAGGGTGGTGAGGAATTCGTCCTTGAGTTGGTTTAACTGGCGCAGTTGGTCAATTTGCTGACGGGTTTTTTCGTAGAGTTTGGCTTGAACGTCCAAAGAGCGCTGTAATTGAGCTGTGCGTTCTTCGACCAATGCCTGAACTTGCTGCATGGTTTGGCTGTGGAGGATCGCGGTGCTCAGTTGAGCGGCCACTAATTCCACGAGACGGAGTTCCTCCTCTTGCCACTGACGAGGTGCACTGTGTTCGAGGACGAGAAAGCCCAAAACCTTGCCCGGGCCGGATCCGGCGCTGGTAATCCCGACCAAGGGAAAGGTGAGCAGAGCAGGCATGGTTTCGGGAGAGAAGATGGGGGAGGTACCGATATCCGGATTGAGGGCGATCAGGGAACGGCGATCGGCGATCGCCAAGGAGTTGGGGGCCGCTAAAAAGGCTTGCTGACACCAGAAACATTCCGACAACCAAAACGAGCGATCGCCCTTGACAGCAGAGGACTGACCCTCTCCCAGGGGGGTGAACGACTTCAAATCCTGATTGGGGTGGGGGATACTGTCGGAGACAATGGTGACTTTAGCTTTGGGAATGCGCGAAGCTGCCGAATCCGGGGACGGTTCGGAATCACCGTCTCGGGAAGCGGTGAGGCGGTTGAGCGGCTGGAAGCGGTGTTTAAACAGGGGGTCGGCATATTTCAAGAGGAGGATGCGACCGAGATCGGCTTGCAACGTTTCAGCTAGACTATGGATTGCCATCTGAAGTATTCGTTCAATATCGGCCCCGCGATGAATTGCGATCGTGAGCTCGTGGATCAGGGTTTGATATTTTTCTTTCTGCTGAACCTGTTGTTCTAGGGACCCGACTGCCTGAGTCTGGAGGACCTGATTGAAGGCGATCGCCACTTGTTCGGACAGGGCCGTTAGGTTCATCATTTCCATAGAACTCCAATAGGAACCCTGGGATTGCTCCACATTTTCCAATCGGGCCCTTCCCGCTGTGACCCTCTTTCTTTCCTCCGAAGCGACTCGAAAACATCCACGCATAACAATAATGGCTCCGTTAATCTCCCCCTGAAATCGGGTGGTGATGGCTAAGACTCTGCCGACGGACACCCCCGCCCCTGCCCCTAAAACCTCTCGCCCAGCCCTCTGGGGATCAGAAATCGCCACCAGGTTTGCACCGTCTAGGATTTCTAACCAATTTACTCCTTGCAGAGTTGCTAAGTCCTCGGGCAAGAACGGGGCATCTGGGCTTGGGGATTGCCAAATGTGGGTCTGGACCCGTTGGTCTTGGGGGTCTCGAACCACCATCAGACAACAATCGGCAGGGAATAACGAGCCAACCCACTCCAGGATGCTGCCCAACACACTCCCGGTCTCGGTTTGCGTTACGAGGATTTGGGCAATTTGTTTCCCTAAATCAGCGCAGTGGAACTCTTGCATGAATCGAGCCGGGAATTCGGGCCTCAGAATAGGTGAACTCAGGTGTATAGTAAAAGACTCAGCCATGTTTGCGATACTTTTCCTCGTGATGAGATCCAACAGGCACAGGTTGAGTCGGTTAGGGGCAGTAATTTTCCCGGGCCCTTTGGCCGGGAAGGGTGCATCGAGATCCGGTCTTCGGGATCGTTGATGCACTTAATCCACTGCATCTTAATTTTCTCAACTGTTCCTCGCTTTATCTGCAAACCGAGCTGCCATTTCATTCATCAATGATAGACCGACTCTGCCGATCCCAAACCGATCGGGATGTTTTCTAAGACACCCCGGTGGGGCTGAGTCCTTTTGATCCAGATTACACCCTGGAGAACCCCAATGGCATCCGTGATTTCTCTGCAATTGATCATTTGAGCTTGATGCTACGGTTCCAATCAATTCGGCAGCAGAGGGCAGGAGATCTTCTGGGGAGGAGCCCCACTCCCAAAAAAACCAATATTAACTCCTTTTGATTTGATAGTGCTAGTATCACCGATTGGTTACCGGAGTTGATGAAGATAGATGGAAATAGGTGCACAGGATTAAATTAGAAATATGGGCAGAATTTTTATTTCAGCCGGTCACGGGGGTTATGAGAATGGCGCACTCGATCCGGGGGCGATCGCGGGAGGAACGACGGAAGCGCAGGAAATGATTCTCCTGCGGGATTTAATTGTGGGGGAGTTGCGATCGCGCCCGGGGGTGGAAGTCTTAAGCGTTCCCGATAACCTGAGCATGAATCAGTCTATCTCCTGGATTAATACCCGGGCAAGGGCGGGAGATGTGGCCCTGGAAATCCATGCCAATGCCTTTGCCAACCCGACGGGCCGTGGAGCCAGCGTCTACTACATTGTCAACAATGACCAACGCAAGCAAAATGCGGAACAACTGCTGCTGAGTTTACTGCGACGGGTTCCCCAGCTTCGTAATCGGGGGGTTCAACCGGATACGGCAAGCACCCTAGGTAATTTACCGTTCAATCGCTGGGTGTTTATCCCGTCTTTGTTGATGGAGGTTTGCTTTCTCACCAACCCAGAGGACCGGTCTTTACTCCAAAATCGTCGCCGGGACTTTGCAGTCGGCATCGCTGAAGGCCTAGTGGCTTGGGCTAAAGGGACCCCGCTACCCGACCCCGTGCCTCCGGCTACTTCTACTCCGGTGCCACCGACTTATCCCCCCATTAATATCAATATTAATGGGCAGATTTATGGCGAACAGGGGGTGATTATTAATGGGAATGCGTTTATCCCCATTGATGTGGTGGATAGTTTTAAAGTGAACCTATCTACCAACCCAACTATTCGGCGGGTGACCTATCGAAATATTGTATATGTCCGGGCGATTGAGTTGCGGGAACATAATATCTCGGTTGCATGGGATGGGGGGACGCGCACGGTGCTGTTGCGATCGATTTTACAAATTTGTCCGGGGTATCTCGATCGCATTGTTGGACATGGAAACACCTCAGAAGTGCAACTGATTGTTTTTCTCAAAGGCAACAATCCCCAGGCGATCGGCCAGTTCCCGGACCTTCCCCAACTCTACCGGGAAGAAGCGGCGATCGAAGGCATCAATTACGATATCGCCTTCTGTCAAATGTGTTTGGAAACGAACTTTCTGCGCTTTAATGGGGAAATCCAACCCACCCAAAACAATTTTGCGGGTTTGGGTTCCGTGGGGGGTGGCAATACTGCCGCTTCTTTCCCCAGTGCCCGGATTGGGGTCCGCGCCCATATCCAACATTTGAAAGCTTACGCCAGTATTGAACCCCTGGTCATGGAACAGGTTGATCCCCGCTTTCGCTTTGTCGCCCGTGGCATTGCCCCTTTACTGGCACAACTCAGTGGCCGCTGGGCCGCCGATCTTCAGTATGGTCAGAAAATTTTGGCCCTATTGCGACGGCTGTATGAATCTTCGGGTTTGTTGTAACCCAACTCCACACCCTCAACTTTACACTAAGCCGGATGAGAGTCGGGTGGGGCATTCCCCACCCGACTCTCATCCGTTCACGCCCCATCCCCGTCTACAAATCAGGACAGGTCCTGAACATTTCCTTCAAAACAATTCATAATGATAACGAAGAAGGGAGACTGGGGATATGGGGGATAAAATCAGCTTAAAAGATGTCATACACTTTTATGCAGAGGGGCGCAGAAACTTTAAAAATGCGGATTTTAGTGGCTTAGAATTCAAGCGGATTAATCTCCAAGACGCGGATCTTCAGGGGGCCTATATTCGCTGGGGCGAACTCCAAGGGGTGAATCTCAAAGGGGCCAATTTGTCTTGGGCGGACCTCCAAAAAGCAAACCTGTCCGATGCCGTTCTACACAAAGCCAACCTGAAAGAGGCGAATCTGAAAGGGGCTTGTTTACAATGGGCGGACTTGAGTGAAGCTAATCTTCAAGGGGCAACGGTGATTAAGGGAAATCTCTCGTTTGCCAATCTCCGGGATGCTTGTCTGCGTTTGGCTAAGTTTCAGGATGCCAATCTGGACAAGGCAAACCTGAATGGGGTAGATTTGCGGGTGGCAATGCTCCAGGATGCGGATTTATCCGATGCCGATATTCAACGAGGGAAGCTGCAAGAAGCTAACCTGACCCGGGCGAATCTGACCGGGGCGAATCTGGAAGGGGCCAATTTACAAGGGGCTACCCTGGAACTGGCGAACCTGATGGGGGCCAATTTGACCCGGGCCAATCTCCAGCAAGCTTCTTTGCACCGGGCTAATTTAAGCGATGCTAAGTTGTTTGGCAGCAATTTCGAGGGGGCCAATCTCAGTGAGGCGAAGTTGCCAGCGATCGAGAATATGCTGGGCATTTCTTTTAAGGGGGCCAACCTGAAGGGGGCAAGGTTGCCGAATGGAGACAGCTTAGAACCAGTGCTGCTGCCGAATGGGTTGCTTCGCGATCATCCGCAACTCTCCAAGATTGCGGAGACTTCCCCGGTTGAAGCGAGAACGACTCCACGGAAACAAGATGTACTGGAGATCGCGAATGGTTACTCCAAAACGTCGGGATCATCTTTGTCCGGGGGTTCTGCTGGGGGTTCACCGAAAGGATTGCTCTTCCCCGAGGCAAGGCGATCGCCTTTAAACTCCCTAGGGCCTGAGTTCCCTTCTTCTCCAGACCCCTTACCCCCCCTCATTCCTCCTTTGCCACCGGAAAATGGCAAGGGGGTGCACTCCCCGGGTCCTGGGATTGTGTCTCTGCCAAAAGAGGGGATCGCGATGGGTAAGCATCAGTATCTTTACAGCGCGAGTATCGCGATTTCTCATCGCCGGGGTCCTGGGGAATTCCGGCAAAATCTATTTGCTGCATATAATGGCTGTTGTACGGTCACCGGATGCAATGCTGAAGCTGTTTTAGAAGCGGTTTACTTTAAATCTCAGGACCGCAATCTTTCTATCCATCCTTCATCGGGGTTACTGTTGCGATCGGATCTTCATACGCTGTTTGACTTGCATTTGGTGGCGATCGAACCAGAATCTCTCACGGTGCTGTTTTCTCCCCAATTACAACAAACCTGTTATGCCGAATACCACGGCAACCTCCTCCGTGCGCCGATCGCCCCGGAATTTCAACCGGACCGCCTCAAACTCCAATTTCACTGGGATTTATGTCAATGGACCCAAAATTTATAGGGAGTCTATATCCCCGTTTCTTTACATATATCCCGGGGGCTTTATCAAATAAGTGGCCCAAGTTTGGTGATCCGGTTCATCGGTCCCTATTGGTTTAGCAATCCGCCAGGTTTTTCCTTCTGCCTGCCGTTGCAAATAGAGGTCAAAGTTATTTTTGCGATCGGTGACTCGTTTTTCGGGGAGTTGAATGGTCAGGTTATAAGTGCCTTGGATATGATAAGCCAGCAGTCCATCAATTTTCAACGGGTCTTGTTCCCAAATCTCCACCCGATTCACTTCATAGTTAGGCATGGGATTCTCCGATTGCCCATACTGACTCAGATGCTTGCGGAGTTCGGCTTTGTTTTGACTCAGTTCTAAGGCGATCGCCCGTTGCACAACTTCGCGCGTCGGCTGAAATCCGGTGAGACTTAAATTAATGCTACAGCCACTCAATAACCCGATTAAAAAGGTTAGGGCGATCGCTCTCAATATTGGTTTAATGTGGATGCCACTCATGTTAACCTCCCCTTTTATTCTTTACTATAGATCTATTCCAGTTATTGCAGTCCATCCTTAACCCTTTAACCATGACTAAAAAAACCTTGGGATTAGACGATCTCCTCCACCGCTATTTCCTCAGTGTTTCTGGACGCGAATCGGATCTTCTGCGATCGTTACGAGAGGAAACTGCCGCTCATCCGCTTTCGCGAATGCAAATTGCACCGGAACAAGGTCAATTTATGGCCCTGTTGGTGCAATTACTGGGGGCTACCAAAACCCTGGAAATTGGGGTTTTTACGGGCTACAGTAGCTTGGCGGTGGCTTTGGCTCTCCCGCCACAGGGTAAAATTGTCGCTTGCGATATTAGCGCAGATTATACGGCAATGGCACGCTCCTATTGGCAGAGGGCCGGGGTGGCGGATAAAATTGATTTGCGAATCGCCCCAGCATTGGAAACCCTCGATCGCCTCATTGAAGCGGGAGAAGCAGGTACTTTTGATTTTGCCTTTATTGATGCGGATAAGCAAAACTACGATAACTATTACGAACGAACTCTGCAACTGGTTCGGGTTGGCGGATTAATTGCTGTGGATAATGTTTTATGGGGGGGTCAAGTCGCCGATCCAACTGTTGAGGATACCAATACAAAAGCGATTCGAGCGCTCAATGCTAAGTTAGTCGAGGATGACCGGATCTCCTTGAGTGTGGTGCCGATCGCGGACGGACTGACCCTGGCCCTCAAGCGGTAGGTGCGATCGCCTGTTTTCTGGCTTGACAATGGGTCTAGGCGCTAAAAAATAAGTAAATTTTTTTAGCGCCTATCTTGACAATTTTTGATATAATTATACAATGGAAATCTGTGCAAAATTGCTGATTGCACAATAGTTCTTCCTTATCAATTTTATCTTACCACAAAAAAATCGATAAGTCTAGGGGTTCCACAAAAAAAAGTCGCGATTTTTTTTCTCAACCGGACTTTCAAAACTTGACAATTTTTGATATAATTATACAATGGAAATCTGTGCAAAACTGCTGATTGCACGATAGTTCTTCCTTATCAATTTTATCTTACCACAAAAAAATCGATAAGTCTAGGGGTTCCACAAAAAAAAGTCGCGATTTTTTTTCTCAATCGGACTTCCAAAACTTGACAATTTTTGATATAATTATACAATGGAAATCTGTGCAAAATTGCTGATTGCACGATAGTTCTTCCTTATCAATTTTATCTTACCACAAAAAAAT
>NZ_JAMXOT010000468.1 GCF_024220515.1 Oscillatoria sp. HE19RPO | reverse complement strand
CTGCCTACGCAGGCTGAAGAGAAAATCGACTTTTAACAACCGTATTTGGTATGATAATACGGAATCCGGTTGTCAAAGGTCTGTAAAAACCCGCAGGCTCAAGCCTGGGGCTATACAGACAAAGCCTGCCTACGCAGGCTACTCCATAAAAACTTTTCATACCCAGATTTGGTATAAGAGGGGCAATTCACGAATTGCCCCTCTTATACCAAATCCAGTTGGGGTGTTCCAACAAATAAATCATCCAAATCCCGATGGTTAAGCACCTAACAAGACTGTATGACGCCGCGCAGGCGGGCTTTGTCCTGTGAGCCTCCAGGCTTTCCTTACGGAACGCTACGCGAACAGCCTGCGGGTTTTTTGGGGATTTTATTTTTTGGAGTTCCCTTGGTAAAAATCGGTTTTCGTTTTTAGCCCGCGCAGGCACCGCTTCGTCCGGTGAGCTTCCAGGCTTTAACCTGCGGGTTTTTATAGACCTTTAACAACCGGATTCCGTATGAGTTTACTCCACTCTGCCATAAATAGCAGTCTTCTGGTGAGTTAACCAGGCCCACATTTGGTCCCCTTTACAGAAATGCCACCATTCATTGGGATGTTGAGCAAATCCAGCTTGTTGCATTGCTTGGGCCAAAATTTGGCGATGGTTGTGATACGCTTGGTCAGTCTGACTGCTGCTTTCGGCAAAATAGTCAGGATGCGATCGCGGTGAGATTTCATCAATCGGGGAACCCATCTCCACGGCGATACCCCCCTCCTCTACTAACGTGACATCCACGGCAGCCCCTGTGGCATGAGGCGGAGGGGTGGCGGGGTCCAGACTGGGAACCGCCCAAAATTGATACACTTGCGCTAAAATTTCTTGGCGCTGAGAGGGGCTTAATTTCCCCGGGTCTAATCCTTGCGATCGCACCTGTTCCCTAAACGCATACTCTACCATAAACTGCTGCACGGCAATAGGCCGATAGGCATCAAAAATTGAAATCTGCCACTGGGGATATTGCTGCTGGAGGTAGGTTTGTGCTTGGATTAAACCCGTCAATACCCCTTGGCGCAGATAAAACGGCGATCGACCTGCGTAGGGTGCGCCCAACAGTTCATAAGGATGAGGCAACACGAGGGCAAACTGATCCCCAGGAATCGCCACCAAGGGTTCGCCACAGTCGAGAATGGGGATTTGTTGATAGGGTTTCATCGGTGAGTGAGAGAGTCTCCTGATTCTAATAGACGGGATTGCCGTTGACTCGGCGATCGCTCGGATTGTGGCACGGATCAATCCCCGTTTAGCCCCCAATCCTTCTCGCCCCAGGGCCACGCTTCAAAACGGTTCCCGAGGGCGTTGCTTTTATTTTATGTTGGATCCGTAATCATCTGCCCAGGACCGGGTAAACCCGTTTGCCCAGCCCTAGATCAATCCGGCGAGAACTCTGTTGCACCCCAGAAGGTTGGTGGGAGAGGACCCATCAGAC
Organism: Oscillatoria sp. HE19RPO; assembly: GCF_024220515.1. Taxonomy (GTDB): domain Bacteria; phylum Cyanobacteriota; class Cyanobacteriia; order Cyanobacteriales; family Laspinemataceae; genus Laspinema. The sequence continues at coordinate 3,592 of NZ_JAMXOT010000468.1, read as the reverse complement.
ATTTAATTGAGGGGTGCAACCCATCCCCGTGTATCTACGGACTATACTAGATCATATCCAGGGTGATCTACTTTTTTCGTTCTTCCAGCAAAATTATCCAGCCTTGATTTACCAAGAACCCAGCCTCTAGTGATAATACGGAGGTTGGGTGTTCTATCTGATTGTCAACACATATCTACCGGGGATGTATTTCCAATGAACTACCCACAATCACAACCAGTCAACCTCTTGTCCAGGATTTCCAAACGGTATCATGGTTTAGGTCCTAGTGAAGAACCTCCGATTCCGGCAACCCCTCCTGTAACCGACTCCCGCACCCTGGTTTTTATCAATTCAGGGGTTTCTGAGCAACAAACCCTATTGGATGCCCTGGGACCGGATACAGAGGCGATCGCGCTTGATAGCGATCGCGATGGCATCGACCAAATCATTGAGGCGATCGCGGGTCGAACCGGCATCGACAGCATTCATTTAGTCTCTCATGGGAGTTCCGGCAGGGTCCAACTCGGCACAACCCAACTGGATGCCGAGACTCTGGATGCCTATCTTCCCCAATGGCTGATCCTGCGGGCGGCCCTCAGTGAGGAGGCGGATATCTTACTTTATGGATGCAATGTCGGGACCTCGGATACAGGGATTACCTTCCTGCAAAAACTCGCGGAATTGACGGGTGCAGATATTGCCGCCTCCGATGATTTAACCGGCAGTGCTGAATTGAACGGCAACTGGACCCTAGAAGTGAGTACGGGAAACATTGAGGCCCCCTTGCCCTTCCAATCCGAGGCGATCGCCACCTATAATGCCTTACTCCCAGAACCCACTCCGGTGACTGTGGGAGATGTCACCGAACTGATTGCTGCAATTACAGCGGCGAATCTGGATGGTCAAGATAATATCATCAATTTAGCACCGGGTACCTATACCCTCACCGGCATTAATAATGATATCCTTGGTGCCAATGGGTTACCCTCGATTCAGACGGGTAATCTCACGATTAATGGAAACGGCGCTGAAATCATTCGAGATGAGGATGAGAACGCACCCGGTTTCCGGATTTTCCATGTTGGGGCTGCTGCTAACCTCACCCTGAATAATCTCATGATTAGAAATGGGTTGGCCAATGTTACCGCCCAAGACAATGGAGAGGATGGGGGCGGGATTTATAATGAGGGAACTTTGACCCTGAACCAGGTTACCCTCACTGGCAACCAGGCTGAGGACGACGGTGGAGGCATTAAGAATGATGGGACTCTGACGGTTATTGAGAGTAGCATTTCTCAGAACTTCGCTCAGGATGAAGGGGGAGGAATCCGAAACGATCGCACTGCGGTCATTTCCAATAGTACGATTTCCAGCAACCAGGCTGCGAGTAATGGGGGAGGGATCTACAACACAAGAAATCTAACCGTTAATCACAGCACGCTCGCCTTGAATGTTGCTGATAGTAATGCCGATGGCACAGGCGACGGGGGCGGCATCTTGTATCAGGGAGGGGCGAGAAATTCCCTCAATCTCAGTCATACCCTGGTTGCCGGAAACACCGATAATACCCTAGTGGGTGCTGTCTACCGAGATATTTCGGGTAGGGTTACCCAGGCAGAGTATAACCTGGTCGGCGATTGGACCGGCAGCACTAACTTAAATGCTGGAACAAATTACAGCTTTGACTTCCTCGGTGGGATTGAGATTACCGATGTCATCAATCCGACTTTAGCACTCAATGGGGCACCTGCCGGGTCTCCGTTAACCCATGCCCTCACTTTAGGGTCTCCGGCGATTAATTTGGGGAATCCTAATGTTAATACTGATTTAGTCACTGACCAACGGGGGACCGGGTTTCAGCGCGAGGTAGGCACAGCGATCGATATCGGTGCTTATGAGAAACAGGTGCTCCCGGTGATTACGGAAATTATGTACCATCCCGTCAGTGACGAACCGGACTGGGAGTGGGTGGAGATTTACAATCCGACGGATCAACCCCTGAATTTAACTGGATTTGTCTTGGCCAATGCCAATGCAAACCTACCTGCGGCAAATATTACGGGGGGTGAGATTGCACCGGGTCAAACGGGAATTTTGTTTAATGACAACCTGCTTACGGAGTCATTTAAGGCGGCGTGGGATACAGGGAATATTGCCCTGATTCCAGTGAGTAACTGGTCTGAATTGGGCAACATTAGCGATCGCATCGGGTTATGGCCCAGTTTTGGTAGCTATACCCTGGGGTTCCCCACCGCTATTGATGAGGTAGCATATAACACAACGGGATTATGGCCAACTCCCTCCCCTGGTGCTTCCTTGTTTTTAAATCCTCTCATTTTTGGCGAAGAAGAGGAATTGACAACAGCCAACAATGATGGTAGCAAGTGGTTAACCAGTGCGATCGGTCAACCCGGTGAACCCACGGAAGTGGTCGCCAAAGCTTATGAAAGTACCTTAGCTGGCAACAATAGCGGTTTAGATATCGGGTCTCCCGGACTGACGGACTCGATTTTGCCCAGTTTTCAAGACTTTATGGCCGAAGATGTGACCCTTGCAGGCGGAACAACCTACAGTATCACCGTCACCTTTACCGATAACCGGGCGATCGACTGGAGTACCCTGGATATAGGGGATATTATGGTCACGGGAGACAATAACGAAAGTCTCCAAGTCACAAAAATAGAGACCCCCAATCACACCGGCAATTTCAATAGTATCAACGTCACCTACCAAATCACCCCGCCCGGGGACAGTTGGGATACGAGCGATAACGGCACTTATACCGTGACGTTGCTAGAAAACCAAGTAACCGATACCACAGGCAATGCGATCGCCTCCCAGGAACTCGGGCGCTTTGTCGTCAACATCAATACCCCGCCCACCTTAGCACCCATCAATCAAACCGGCACAAAAGATACTCCTTTTTTCTTTAACCCCGAGTATTTTACCACTCAATTTACAGACAGTGATGGGAATACCCTCCAGAAAATTTCAATTACCTCTCTTCCCACCAACGGAACCCTATTTTTCGATGGAAATCCCATCCAAATTACCCCAGAAAATCCCCTGGAAATTTCCCTAATTGATATTGAGAAACTCTCCTTTGTCCCTGCTGAAAACTTCAATGGTCCCGTGAGTTTCAATTGGAATGGATTCGATGGCACCGACTATGCCGAAACTCCCTCCACCGTTAATTTAAACATTAACGCTCCCCCCATCCTCGTCAATCCCCTGGAAAATCAAACCACCACTCCGGGAACCAACTTTACCTTTCCCATCCCGGAAAATACCTTTGATGATGCTGATATTATCTACAATGACAGTTTAACCTATACCGTTACCCTCTCCAATGGAAACCCTCTTCCTAATTGGTTAACCTTCAATGATGACGGCACCTTCACCGGCACTCCAGCAGGAACAGATATCGGAACTCTCACGATTATTGTCACCGCTACCGATAAATCCGGTGCAAGCATTACCGACACCTTTGATTTAACCATTCAACCGCCTAATACAGGTGGCGGTAATACAGGTGGCGGTAATACAGGTGGCGGTAATACAGGTGGCGGTAATACAGGTGGCGGTAATACAGGTGGCGGTAATACAGGTG
>NZ_JAMXOT010000112.1 GCF_024220515.1 Oscillatoria sp. HE19RPO | reverse complement strand
GTCGCAAGAAACCTATTTTAAATTTCAGCCCCCATTTTGGTTTCTGCAATGCACCCTCTTGGTTGAGTTGTATGTAGTCCCTCCCATTGAATAGAGGGACCCCTTTGAAGGCGATCGCGTTACTCTATCCCAGGGGATTCCTTCTAATTCGCTCTCTTTTCTTTTCTGTGGCAATCGTAACACTTCTAAAGTGCGATCGCCTGAGACACAACCAGGGGGCCGGATTGATCCGCCAACAGCAATCTCTTGGCCACGATCCCTGATGATATCGCCCGGTATGAGCACAGCGGTTTTGGCTTGAGTCCTTCTCTCCTTCTTTGGGTCCACCGCCCCTGCTCAGATGCTTTCTTTGGGAACTCGTCCCCTTGATCAAGCCTTTTGATCCATTTTAGCCCACGATCGCAGCTTTAAACCCCAGAGAATAATCCCCGCTTTTCCTGTAAAATCTTCACCGGATCAGGGACAGGAGTCTATAAAAACCCACAGCGTCAAGCCTGGGGCTATACGGACGAAGCCCGCCTGCGCGGGCTGAATAGTAAAGTCTATAAAAACCTTCCTCCAAATGGGGTGAAGTAGTCCTTACAAGAGCTTAAGACGAAATCCCGTTGTCAAAGGTCTATAAAATACCCACAGGCTCAAGCCTGGGGCTATACGGACGAAGCCCGCCTGCGCGGGCTAAAAGCGAATACCGACTCTTAACAACCGAATTTGGTATAAGAGCACCTCCGGTCCCCTCCCCTTGCCAAGGTCCGGGTTAGGGTGGGGTTCTTCTGACCTGGCCCTCAGACTGGGGTGAAGTAGTCCTGACAAGAGTAGTTTTTTACGCTTAAGAGCACCTCCGGTCCCCTCCCCTTGGCAAGGGGAGGGTTAGGGTGGGGTTCTTCTTGGGCGATCGCACCCAGTCCCATCCCTGACCCCTTCCTGTCCCTCGGGGCGATCGCCCTAAATCCGATGTCTGGGTTGCCCGAAAAATGTTAAATTGAGTCCAGTCGCATTCCCGGGCATTGAAATTCAGTCGGAAAATTACAAGCCGTTCCATCCAATCCTCCTGGGTCAACTGTTATCAATTCCCTCTTTTTTTATCTAAAATTTAATGCAACCGTTTTAAACAGACCCATTTGATAATAAGTCGTCAGTCATAGGATTTTTCACAGACATGGCAATTTTACATGGCAGTTGGATTCAATCAGGGGATTCAACGGAAAGCAAACAAATCGGTGAATATTTATTAATTTGGGGAGAAACTTGGCGGCGATTTGTACCCGATGAAACGGCAAATGTTGGGAAAGTTCTAGCCCATCCTTTAGCTATGAATTCCCCCGAATTAACCGAGTTTATCAAGGGATTAAACGCAGAAAATCGCCTGTCCTGGGAATTACCCGAGGGGGCGAACCTGACTCCCACCAAAGGGAAAAAACAAAAGAAGACCGACAAAAAGGCAGGGATTGACCCGTGGCAGAAGGTGGCGATCGCCCTACCCACGGATCTCAGTTCCACTCAGGGTCCCATTCCCCTCCATTCCGGAAGTCAACCCTCCGAAGAAGATTTTGCCTTATATCCCTGGCAAGTCGAGGGACTCTGCCTCTCCCCCACAGATGCCATTGATTTTTTATCCGCCCTCCCCTTGGGGACCCTCGACCCAGCAGACAACTTTATCGGGTCTGACTTGCGCTTCTGGTCCCACATTGCCCGGTGGACTTTGGACCTCCAGGCGCGATGTAAGTTTCTCCCCCAAATCCAACGCCCTCTCACCGGAGGGGCAGTCGCCCATTGGCAACCCCTGCTAGATAGCGACACCGATCGCAAGCGCCTCAACCGCTTCACCAAGCAGATGCCAATTGCCTGTCGCACTTATCAACTCAGGGACCCTGAAGAATTAGCCGTCCAATTCCCCCCGGAACCCCAGGAGTTGTTACAAGGATTTCTCTCTCATGCCATCGATATTCGCATCCGCAAGGCGAGTGGGGAGGATTCGATACCAAATTTGGTCTCGCCGGTGAAAGAATGGCTGCAAGGGTTGGTTTCTGAAGCGGGGATGATTTCTGGGGAACCGGATGCGATCGCCAAAATTGAATCAGCGATCGCCTCCTGGACTGCCCCAGTTGCCCCCCATCTCGCTGGACAGCAACCGTTTCGCGCCGCCTTTGAACTGGTCCCCCCAGAATATGGCGATAATCGTTGGACCTTGCAATATTACTTGCAATCCGTGGATGATGCCTACTGTTTAGTCGATGCCAAAACCATCTGGAACAATCCAGTGGAACAGTTTGTATATCAAGGTCGCACCATTGAACAACCCCAGGAAACCTTATTGCGGGGATTAGGATTAGCTTCTCGCCTATTTCCGCCCTTGGAAGCGAGTTTAGATACCCAATCTCCCCAATCCTGTGCGATCGCCCCGCTACAAGCCTATCACTTTATTAAATCCGTCACTTGGCGGTTTGAGGATAGTGGATTAGGTGTCATTTTACCCGACAGTTTGTCCCCTCGGGACGGGTGGGCGACTCGCTTAGGATTATCCGTTCGCGCCGATAGTCCAACTCGTCCCCAAGGCGGATTAGGATTACAAAATCTCCTGAATTTTAAGTGGGAATTAACCATTGGCGGACAAACTATTTCCAAGAAAGAATTTGACCGTTTAATCGCCCTCAACTCTCCTTTAGTCGAAATTAACGGAGAATGGGTGGAACTGCGCGACCAGGATATTCGCGCCGCTACGGACTTTTTTAAATCCCGCAAAAATCAGATGTCTTTGACCTTAGAAGATGCCTTGCGGTTGGCAACGGGCGATACCCAGGTCATGGAAAAACTGCCGGTGGTTAAATTTGAAGCCGGGGGACATCTGGAGGAATTGCTGAATACCATTACCAACAAGCGATCGCTAGAAGATTTAGAAGTCTCCACCAACTTCAAAGGGGAACTGCGACCCTATCAATTACGCGGCGTCAGTTGGTTAGCTTTCTTGCAAAAATGGGGATTAGGCGCTTGTTTAGCCGATGATATGGGATTGGGTAAATCCATTGAAACTATTGCATTTTTGCTGTATTTGCAAGACCAAAAAGAATTAGAGAATCCAGTCCTGTTAGTTTGTCCTACCTCAGTTTTAGGCAACTGGGAACGAGAAATTAAAAAATTTGGACCCAAACTCAAAGTCATGGTCCATCATGGGGACAAACGGGCTAAAGGAAAAGCCTTTGCTAAAGCCCTGCAAGGGAAAAATTTAGCCATTACCAGTTATCCTCTGGTGTATCGCGACCAAAAAGAACTGCAAAGTATTCCCTGGGATGGCATCATTTTAGATGAAGCCCAAAATATTAAGAATCCCCAGGCGAAACAGTCGAAAGCGGTCCGAGATTTGATTGATGAAGAAACTCAACCCTTCCGGATTGCTTTAACCGGAACCCCGGTAGAAAACCGACTGCAAGAACTCTGGTCGATTATGGATTTTTTGAATCCGGGTTATTTAGGGGCCCGACAATTTTTCCAACGGCGATTTGCTACACCGATTGAGAAATATGGGGATACGGATTCCTTGGAGGCATTGCGATCGCTGGTTCGTCCTTTTGTCCTGCGTCGCCTCAAAAGTGATAAAACCATCATTCAAGATTTGCCCGAAAAACAGGAGAATCCGGTATTTTGTGGACTGTCTGCGGAACAGGCAAAATTGTATCAAGCAACCGTGGATAGTACCCTGGCGGACATTGATTCTGCCGAAGGGATTCAGCGGCATGGGTTGATTTTGGCGTTGTTGGTGAGATTGAAACAAATTTGTAATCATCCGGCGCAGTTTTTAAAGGAAAAGACTCTGAATCAACCGTTGCGATCGGGTAAATTGCTGCGCTTAGAGGAAATGCTAGAAGAGATGCTGGCAGAAGGCGATCGGGGTTTAATTTTCACCCAATTTGCCGAATGGGGAAAACTCCTGCAACCTTATCTCTCCCAAAAATTAGGCCGAGAAGTTCTATTTTTGTATGGTGGAACTCGCAAAAATCAACGGGAAGAAATGGTCGATCGCTTCCAACAAGACCCCCAAGGACCACCGATTATGATACTCTCCATCAAAGCCGGTGGGGTCGGTTTGAATTTAACCCGCGCCAATCATGTCTTCCATTATGACCGCTGGTGGAATCCTGCTGTGGAAAATCAAGCCACGGACCGAGTATTTAGAATTGGACAAACCCAAAATGTGCAAGTGCATAAATTCATCAGTACCGGCACTTTAGAGGAGAAAATTCACGATTTAATTGAGAGTAAAAAAGAGTTGGCCGAACAAGTTGTGGGGGCTGGTGAACAATGGTTAGCGGAGTTAGATAGTGATAATTTGCGGAACTTACTCATCCTCGATCGCAATGCTGTCATTGATGATGATGAGGAGTGAATTCAAAACCCGCAGCGTCAAGCCTGGGGCTATACGGACGAAGCCTGCCTCCGCAGGCTAAGAAGACTCAACCAAACCCGCAGCGTCAAGCCTGGGGCTATACGGACGAAGCCTGCCTACGCAGGCTAAGAAATAAAGCAAGTCTTTGACAATTAGATTTGGTTTTGTTCAGAAATCATACATAAAAATCATGACCAATTACACTCAACCGGATAAAGAATGGTGGACACAACAATGGCTAGATTTGCTTAATTCCTATCGCTTTAAAAAGCGTTTGGAACGAGCTAGAGTTTATGCTAGAGAGGGAAATGTTTTAAGTATCGACTTTGAAGGGCAAAAGGTATTAGCGCAAGTTCAAGGAACGGATCCGGAACCCTATAAAGTTTCTCTTTGGTTAGACCCGTTAACCGATGAAGATTGGACTTATGTGATTCAAACAATGGCAGAACGAGCGATTTTTTCTGCCAAACTTCTGGCGGGGGAAATGCCACAAAATATTGAAGAAGTGTTTGCGGCTAATGGGGTGAGATTGTTTCCTTTTACCCTCGAACAAGTCAATTCCCGCTGTAGCTGTCCGGATAAAGCTAATCCCTGTAAACATATTGCAGCAGTGTATTACTTGTTAGGCGATCGCTTTAGTGATGACCCGTTTGTATTGTTTCAATTACGGGGACGCACCCAAGCTCAAATTCTCGCCGCATTACGGCAAACTCGGGGTACGGATACGGATGCAGAACCAGCGGAGTCTAAAGCAAAAGAACATAAATCAAAACTGCATAAATCTCCTCTAAAAGTCGATAAATTTTGGCAGTATGACGACCAGTTAGAATCGGGATTAGTGGTAATTGCCCCGGCACCCAGTAGTGAAACGGTGTTAGATGTTTTAGGACCGATTCCCATTAAACCAACCGCAACGGGACAAGCGGTGATGCAGTCATTAACAAGCATTTATCAAACTGTGAGTCAGCAGGCAATTTTATCAGCATTAAGTCGCGATGGATGAATAAAACTTTTAGCCCGCGCAGGCGGGCTTTGTCCTGTGAGCCTCCAGGCTTGACGCTGCGGGTACTGTTTAAAATAGGGTTAGGGTATCAGCTTTTCACCTTAATTTATAACCGAAGAAATTGCTAATTCTACCCTAAAAATGCTACCATATCCTAACTGACTTTCCACGGCAAGATGCGCTTGATGTTTCTGCCCGATCGCCTGTACAATGGCTAAACCCAATCCCGTTCCCCCAGTTTGACGGCTGCGATCGCTATCCACACGGTAGAACCGTTCAAAAATTCGGGTTTGTTCCCCCGATGCAATGCCAATCCCTGTATCTTTGATAGTAATCACCGCAAGGCGATCGCGTCGAGTTAACTCAATCACAACTTTACCCCCACTCGGTGTATATTGAATCGCATTGGCAATTAAATTAGACACCAACCGATAAAGCTGGGATTCATGTCCTAACACATAAATTTCCGCCTCGGGAATATGACTCACCAGATGCACTTCAGCGAGGATTGCTAACTCTAAAAATTCTTCCGTCAAATCACTGATTAAATCATTTAAACAGCAAGGTTTAAACGGGATTTGGGATGAATTTTGCTCCAAACTGGTTAACAAGAGTAAATCAGAAATTAAATGACTCAACCGCCGTCCCTGCCTTTCCACCGTTTGCAGCATGATGGGAATTTCCGACTGATTTGAGGGGGGTAAGCGTAACATTGCCTCCACCGTTGCTAACAGACTTGCTAGAGGCGATCGCAATTCATGGGCAGCATTTGCCGTAAACTGTTGCTGTTGCTGATACGACTGGTAAATCGGCTGCATGGCTAATCCCGATAGCCACCAACTGGAAATCATCACCAACCCCAAGGCAATGGAAAATCCCATTCCTAAAATCCATCGCATCCGCTGCACTTCCCCATCAAAGGCTTCTAAAGTTCTGCCAATTTGTAAATATCCCCAAGATGGATGAGAATGATGCAGGGAAGAAGACTCACTGGGATAGTGATTGTGTAAAATAATCGTAAATTGGTGATAGCGAATCCCATTCGGACTCTGAAACGTTTGCCAGGGTTCAGGATGGAATGTTCGGGAAATGCCTAGGGGAGGATTGGGAGAAAAAGCCAGCAGTTTGCCTTGGTGATTAAACAGCCGAATATAGTAAGTATTGCGATCGCTAATTCCTGTCGTATGGCGTTCAATTAACGTTGGACTAATAGTACAAGATTCCCCCGCCACACAGAGTTCCGGCAAAATCCGCTTCAAAACCGTTGTCGCTTCCCCCGAAGGCGGTAACATCGGTTCTAAACTATCATGCAATGTCCCGGCGATCGATTCCATTTCTCGTTCCATTGCATCCCAACTCGACTGAATCAGCGATCGATACAAACTCAAACCCGACAAACTCAAAATCACCGCCATTACCCCGGCATACCAAAATGCAAGACGGAACCGACTGCGGCGAAATAATTGATGACTATTCATTCCCCAAGAGACTCACTCAGACGTATTGAATCGATACCCTTGACCCGGAATAGTTTCAATGGGACAAGGACAACCATACTGGGCTAACTTGCGCCGCAATAAGCGCATTTGTGCCGCTACTACATTACTAATCGGTTCCTCATCCAAATCCCAGAGTTGATACCGAATCTTACTCCCGGAAATAATGCGATCGCAATTTTGCATCAAATAGGCAAACAGTTGAAATTCTTTCACCGTTAACGGAATCAGTTGAGGCGGTTGACTCAACCCGAAACTGAGGATATTATTCCCATAATCCAAGGTAAATCCACCCACCGTAAGCGTTTGGGGTTGCAGTTGAGGCGATCGCCGCTGTAATGCACGCAAACGCGCCAATAATTCTTCCATCACAAACGGTTTCACCAAATAATCATCCGCCCCAGCATCCAGTCCCGCCACCCGATTTTCCGGCTGTCCCAACGCCGTCAACATCAACACAGGTAAAGGATTTTGATGCAATCTCAATCGCTGACATAACTGTAACCCAGATAACTTCGGCAGCAACCAATCCACGATCGCCACTGTATAATCCGTCCACTGACTGTCCAGACAATCCCAAGCCTGCACCCCATCCTGAACCCAATCTACAACATACTTTTCACTCACTAACACCTGCTTAATCGCCTGTCCTAAATCCGCCTCATCTTCCACCAGCAAAATTCTCATCTGTCTTGAGGAAATTAACCATCGGCTTGATTGTAGCTAAGGGAACTCCAAAAAATAAAACCTCCAAAACTTTCGTAGTGACGGATCAACGGAGTAGCCCCTTATATGTAGGGGCGCAATGCTTGCGCCCTCCGGTCCGGAGGGCGCAAGCATTGC